>NZ_JBSGDT010000023.1:0-147661 GCF_053602515.1 Amycolatopsis sp. NPDC004368
TCCCAGCACCTCGTTTCTGACCTTCGACAAGCCAGAAACCTAGGCCGAGCACGGCGTGCGCCCCTCCCACGCCACGCCACACACCCACGGATCAATCACAAGAGCCTTTTTTGTCGGGGGTGGCCGATAGGCTGGACGTGGGACGCCCCCCGGGAGGGTGGGGTATGTCCGGGGCCCAGGAAGGTGACGGGCCCAGGAAGGTGACGGGCCCAGCAAGGTGACGGGCCACAATGGATAGAGCCGGCCCACGCGCCGAGCCGGCCCCTCAATCCGGCCTGCCCCTCAATCCAGCCGGAACACCGACTGCGCGTTCGTCGAGTAGATCTTCGTGCGCACCTCCTCCGCCAGGGCCGACTCGCCGAGGATCGAGACCGCCGCGGCGGGGCTCCAGCAGGGGTGGTCGGTGCCGTACAGGATGTTGTCCGGGCCGTAGTACTCCAGGGCCGTGCGGATGGTCAGGGACTGGGGCGCGACGGTGTCCACGAAGACGCGGCGGAGGTAGTGCGACGGCAGCGACGGCAGGCCCTCGATGCGCGCGTTCTTGTCGATGCGCCCTGCCTGGTAGGGCAGCAGGCCGCCGGCGTGGGTCTGGACGATGCGCAGCGACGGGTGGCGTTCCATGATGCCGCTGAAGATCAGGCGGAGCACGGTGACGCTGGAGTCCAGGAGCCGACCCAGAGAGCGCTGGATGCCGTCTTGATAGCCGGTGAGGACCTCGTTGAACGCGAGGTCCGTCGGGTGCACGATGAGCGGCACGTCGAGCTCCGCGACGCGGGCGTAGAAGGGCTCCAGCCGTTCCACATCGACCGTCTCCGGGCCGATCATCGACGGCAGGTTGACGCCGCGCAGGCCGAGCGAGCCCACCGCGTGGTCCAGCACCTTCAGCGCGGAATCGGTGTCCTGCAACGGAATCGCCGCGGTGCCGAAGAAGCGGCCGGGAAACCGCCGCTGGGCGCCGGCGATTTCCTCGTTGTACGCGAAGGCCACGTCCAGCGCCTCGGTGGCCGGCATCTGGTCGAGCATGCCCGCCAGGACGCCGGTGGTGCAGACCACCACCGTCTCCCTGCCGGTGGCGGCGTACGAGGCTTCGAAGCCCGCGTCGAGGTCGTACCACTTGGCCGGCAGCGGGATGAAGCCCTTGCCGTTGTTGTAGAGGTAGCGGTAGCCGTCGCCCACGCGTTCGGTGCGGGGGAAGCCGGAGCGGGCGGCCATGGTCTCGAAGTGGGATCGGGGGAACCAGTGGAAGTGGGTGTCGACCACGCGCATCGGAACTCTCCTCAGCTCATCCGGTGTTCGGCGAGGATGCCGGCGAAGATGCGGTCGGCATCGGGGCGGTACTTCTCGTGCAGGGTGCGGAACAGGTCGTGGCAACGGGTGGCGGGCCAGTCGGCCGGCAGGTGCTCGGCGGGCAGCCGCGGGGTCTCGCGCAGCAGCTGCCGGAACGCCGACGCGAGCATCAGGTCGCGGCCCAGGTCGTCGGTGGCCTCGGGCACGGGGTCGGGCACGTCCCACGCCCGCAGGAACCGGTGGTAGCGCGCGGCGAGCTCGTCGAGGTGCCACGTGCGGGAGATCATGCCCTGCACGTCGTCGAACTTCGGGTACGCCGTGAACACCTCGACGTGCTTGTCGACCCCCGCGCCGGGCAGCTGCTCCAGGATCGCCGTCACGTCGCGTTCGCCCGGGGCGAGCCACACGCCGTCGCGCAGCAGGCCGAAGCTCTCCCACGCCAGGGCGCGCCGCAGCAAGTGGCGTTCCTTGCGGTGCGTCTCGGGCAGCGAGAAGCACAGGATCGTCCACGCCCCGGGCGGCTGCGGCTCGTCGCCCGTGTCGTGGAACGTGCGCTGCTGCTGCACGCGCACGACCCGCAGCCCGACCTCCGACGCGCGGAAGTACGCCACCCGGCCCCGCCGTGACCGCTCCAGCAGGCCGCGCTCGGTCATCCGCGACACGGTGAGCCGGGTGGCGTGCGCCGACAGGCCGATCCGCGCTAGCACGTCGATGTACCCCGTGGTCGCGATCTCGGGGTTCTCCTCCAGGCAGTAGCGGCCGATCATCGTCAGCAGCAGCGTCTGCGGGGTCGGCGCCCGGCTCAGGTCGGGCGCCGGTCGCTCGGTGGTCAGGACGAACCCCCTGTTCTCACGCCCGCCGTGGCGTTCTGTGCGAACGTACCCCCGAGCAGCGGCAGCACGTGCTCGCGCAGCACCGAAACGGTCGCCGGATCCGGCCCCAGCAACGACTCCGCGACCCGCCGCGCTCGCGCCCGGCCCAGCTCCCGCTCGGCGAGCGTGGTGAACTTCGCGACGATCTCGTTGTCCGGCAACGGGTTCCCCGGGTCGCCCCGCGCGTCGAGGCGATCGGTGGAGACCGCCCCCGACGCCGTGGTGATCTCCACCCGCGCGCCCCACTTCGCGGGGTACGCGGCCGTGAGGTCGTCGGCCGAACCGACCTCGACGACCCGCGCCAGCTCCAGCACGGCGTCGTCGTGCAGCGCGCCGTCGTCGAAGTCCCACGGCGTGCAGTGCCCCCGCAGCGCCGAGGTCGCCAGCACGAACTGGGCGCTGCCCAGCGCGCTCAGGGCCGAGCCGAACGGCGGCGGCCGGTCGACGATCCTGGCCAGCTGTGCCGGCAGCAGGCAGGTCAGCCGTCGGATCGAGCCGGAGGTCCAGCCGCCCGGAGGCCGCAGCGCCAGCACGGCGTCGATCGCGCCCTGCAGGTGCTTCGCGCCCGCGTGGGGCTTCAGGCTGGTCTCCGGCAGCAGGTACGGCGGGGGCAGCTGCGCGTCCGTCCGGCGCAGCGGCGAACGCGGGTCGTCGAGGATGTCGAGCGGGCCCGTCCACCCCGAGTCGGCCGCCAGGAACGCGGTGACCGCGCGCTCGGCGGCGAACCCGGCCAGCAGGTACTTGCCGTCGGCCCGGTCCGTCGCCCCCGCGATCGAGCCACCCGCGTGCTGCACGGCCAGCGCGATCGCCGACGCCGTGACGGCGGGGGAGCGGTCCAGCAGCACGGCCGCCGCGGCCGCGCCCCCGAGCGGGGCCAGCAGCGCGGTCGGCCACCAGCCCCGGCGGATCAGCCCCTCGCCCCCGATCACGGCCGCCGCGCCGAGCGCCACCTCGTAGCCGGCCAGCAACGCCCGCTCGTACTGGTCGGCGGAAACATCCCCCGGCAGCACGGCCAGGGTCGCCGGCAGCACCACGCACCCCGGGCACAGCACCGAGCCGCGGTGGATGTCGCCGACTTCCCAGGCGTGGGCGTACGCCCCGCCGAGGAACGCCATGCGCCGGGCGGCGCCGTCGTCCGCCGACAGGGTGCGCGCCAGCCCGGACATCGAGCCGCCCAGGGTGGTGCGGCCGGCGACCAGGGCGCCGACGGCGTCGGTCAGGTGGGCTCGCACGGCGGCCCGGACCGCGGGCGGCACCGGCCGGGAAGCGACCGAGTGCGCCCGCGCGGCGAGCTCACCGACGAGCGACATCTGCCTGCGTGGCCCGGAGCCGGCCGGTCTCCGGCTCGTCCACCCGCCCGTCGGCCGTGAGCACGACGCCGTACAGCTCACGCGCGGCCTCGGCCGTCACGAAGCCGTCGCGCACGTCCTCGGCGACGTCCTCGGCCGGCCGCTCCGCCGGCACACCCCAGCCACCACCGCCCGCGGTGAGGAAGGTGACCTTCGATCCCTTCTGCAGCGCCAGCCCCGTGTGCTTCTTCACGTGCTGGGGCTGTCCGCCCGGCTGCGTCACGACCGTGTCGTTCACCGCGCCCGCCTGGCCGCCGCGCAGGCCCCACGGCGGGCAGGTCGTGCGCTCGTTGGCGATGTTGGTGAACATCATCTGCTGCGGTTCCACGTCGATCGCGAGCCCGAGACCACCGCGGTGGCGGCCCGCGCCACCGCTGTCGGCCCGCAGCTCGTGGCGCGTGAACACCAAGGGGTAGCGCGCTTCCTGGATCTCGATGGGGATGTTGCGCACGTCGCCCTGGCACACCGACACGCACGCGCTCGGCCCGTCGCCCACGGGACGCCCGCCCCAGCCGCCGCCGTTGATGTTGAGGCACACGAACCGCGCGCCGGTCTTCTCGTTGATGCCGTGGAAGGTGAAGCCGGACATGTCACCCTTGTGCGCGGCCGGCACCTGGTCGGGCAGCGCGTCGGCCAGCGCCCGGATGATCGTGTCGACCACCGTGGGCAGCGAAATGCTCCACTGGCCCAGCGCGGCCGGCGACTGGGCGTTCAGCAGCTTTCCTTCCGGCAGCACCACGTGCAGGTTGCGGAAGGAGCCCTCGTCGACCGGGTGCGTGGGCAGGGTCAGCATCTTGAACGCCACCCGCGCGGCCGCGACACCGCCCGACTTGCCGGAGTTGAGCGGGCCCTTGACCTGCTCGTTGATGTCGGAGAAGTCGATCGTGAGCTCTTCGCCCTTCACGATCACCTTGAGGTCGAGCGTGATGCGCTTGTCGAGGTCCTGCCCGTCGTTGTCCATCCACGCCGATGCCGTGTACTCGCCGTCGGCCATCTGCGCGACGGCGTGGCGCGAGAGGCGTTCCGACTGGTCGCGCATCTCGGTGATGCACGCCATCACCGTGTCGAGGCCGTAGCGCTCGCACAGCTCGGCTATGCGGCGCTCGCCCAGCCGGCAGGCCGCGATGGCCGCGCGCAGGTCGCCGAGCGACGATTCGGGGATGCGGATGTTGTCCTTGAGGATCTGCATCACGTCGGCGTCCCACTCGCCGGCCTTCATCACCTTGATGGAGCGCAGCTGCAGGCCCTCGGAGTAGATGTCCGTGGTGGCGGTGGAGCCGAAGCCGATGCGCGAGCCGCCGATGTCGACCCAGTGGGCGCGCACCGCGGGGAACGCCACCACCTTGCCGTCGACGAAGATCGGCGTGTAGACCACCACGTTGTTGAGGTGCTGGCCCGCGACGTACGGGTAGTTCATCACCAGCGCGTCGCCGGGTTCGAAGCCCTCGAGACCGTGGCGCTCGATGCCGTCGGCGACGGACACGCCGAGGTCGGCCAGGAAGATCGGCAGGCCGCCGAGGTTCTGGGCGATCAGCTCGCCCGCGGTGTCGACGAGGCCCACGCAGTAGTCCTGCACCTCGAAGATCATCGGGTTGTAGGCGGCGCGGCGCAGCGCGGTGGCCATCTCGTCGGAGTACGCCACGAGCGCGCAGCGCACCACTTCGAGCGTGACGGGGTCGATGCTGGTCGGGCGGGTCATGCGGGGCTCCCCACGGAGACGACGAGTGACAGGTCGGCGGCGACGGTCAGCACGTCGCCGGCGTAGAACACGACGGACGAGGTGGCTTCCTGCACCACGGCGGGACCGGTGATCCGGTGGCCGGGCCGCAGGGCCTCGCGATCGTAGACGGGACAGGCCACGGGTTCCGGGCCGCCGCCGTGCAGCACCACGGGCCGGTGCTCGACCGGCTCCGGGTCCCCGGCCGCGGTCTCGATCTCCGCCGCGGTGCCCGCGGTCGTTTCGAGCGGCAGCGAGATCACCGTGCGGACGCCGACGGCTTCCACCGTCTCGTCGGCCGCGTGGTGCCCGTAGAGGCGGTCGTGCAGTTCGTCGTAGAGCGCGCGCACGGTCGCGTGGTTCGCGGTGGACAGTCCCTCTTCGGGCACCGGCACCGGGATCGTGAACTCCTGGCCCTGGTAGCGCAGCTCCAGGAAGTGCTGCAGCACGGGCTGGGTCGTCGGCTCGCCGACGTCGGAGCGCAGCCGGGCCCACGCCTCGGCGCCGAGGGCCTTGAGCGTGATCGCGTACTGCTCCACTGTGGACGGTTCGAAGCGGGCCAGGTGCGTGCGTGTGAGGTCGTGACGCACCTCGGAGTAGAGCATGCCCTTGGCCGAGAACTGCCCGGGCAGCACCGGCACCACGACCGTGCCGATGGTCAGCTCGCGCGCGATCGACACCGCGTGCAGCGGGCCGGCACCGCCGGTCGCCACGAGGGCGAACGTGCGCGGGTCCTCGCCCTTCTCGACCGAGACGGCGCGCACGGCCAGCGACATCTGCGCGTCGGCGATCGTCACGATGCCGCGCGCGGCGGCCAGCAGGTCGAGGCCGAGCGGCTCGGCGACGTGCTTCGTGATCGCGGCTTCCGCGGCCGCACGGTCCAGTGGCATCTCGCCGCCGAGGAACCGGCTCGCGCCGAGGCGCCCGAGCACCAGGTTCGCGTCGGTCACGGTCGGGCGGTCGCCGCCGCGGCCGTAACACGCCGGGCCGGGCGCCGCGCCGGCGCTCACCGGGCCGACCTTGAGCGCACCCGCCGGGTCGACCCACGCGATGCTGCCGCCGCCGGACCCGACCTCGACGATGTTGACCACGGGCAGCGCCATCGGGTGGCCGGTCGCGTAACCGCCGATGAAGTAGCCCGGGCTGATGTCGACCTGACCGTCCTTGACCAGGCTGGTCTTGGCCGTGGTACCGCCCATGTCGAACGAGATCAGCCGTGGCAGGTCGAGGCCGGCGGCCAGCGCCGACGCCCCGATCACGCCGGCGACCGGGCCCGACTCCATCATGCGCACCGGGCTCTGGCGCGCGGTGTCCACGGACATGATGCCGCCGTTGGACTGCATGATCAGCAGCCGGCCGCGGAAGCCGCGGGCCTCCAGGCGCGTGGTGAGCGAATCGAGGTAGCGCGACACGACCGGGCCGACGTAGGAGTTGAGCACGGCGGTCGACGTGCGCTCGTACTCGCGGTACTCGCGCATGATCTGGTGCGACAGCGTCACGTACGCCTCGGGCCACAGCTCGGTGAACAACCGCCCCAGCTCGAGCTCGTGCTCCGGGTTGGCGTACGCGTGCAGCAGGCACACCGCCACGGACTGCACACCCGAGGACTTCAGCTCGGTGATCAGCTCGCGCGCGGCCGCGACGTCCAACGGCGTGCGCACATTGCCGTCCACGAGCACGCGCTCGCGCACCTCGCGCCGCAACCGGCGCGGCACCAGCGGGTCGGGCTTGCCGAAGAACAGATTGTACGGCTCGGAGCGGTTGCCGCGCCCGATCTCGTAGACGTCGCGGAAGCCCTCCGTGGTGATCAGCGCGGTGGCGGCGCCCGCGCGCTGCAGCACGGTGTTGATCGCGATGGTCGAGCCGTGCAGGAACAGCTCGGTGTCGGGCAGGTGCGCGCCGAGCTTGTCGAGCCCGTCGAGCACGCCCTCTGCGTGGTCGTGCGGGGTGGTCAGGGTCTTGGCGGTGCTGAAGACGCCGTGCTCGTCCACGGCGGTCAGGTCGGTGAACGTCCCGCCGATGTCGGCGGCGATCTGCTTCACGGGGTACCTCTTCCTCGTCAGCGGGGTCAGGGGAGTTCGGTGCGCCAGGAGTCGGCGAGGGATTCGAGCTTGCGGGCGCCCACGTTGAGCAGGACCCCGGCCACGATCACCACGAACACGGACGCGAGTACCTCGGTCGTGCCGAGGTGTCCGGCGAAAAAGCTGATGTTGTAGCCGATCCCGCCGTCGCCCGCGAAGAATTCGCCCACGACCACGCCGACGAGGCCGCGGCCGACGCCCAGACGCAGGCCGGCCATCACCGTCGGCACCGACGCGGGCAGGATCACCTTGCGCAGCAACGCGGTCTCGCCGGCGCCGAACGACACGGCCGTGCGGATCAGCTTCTTGTCCACATTGCGCACGCCCTGCGCCGAGTTCACGATCACGGGGATCACCGACATCAGGAACGTGATGGCGATGACCGTCGGGCTGCCGAGGCCGAACATGAGCACCAGCAAGGGGAACAACGCGATGATCGGCGCCGAGTACAGCAGCCACACGTACGGTTCGACCACGTAGTCGACGTAGCGGTAGCGGCCCATGAGCAGCCCGACGACCACACCGACGATCGCGGCCATCAGGAACCCGATCACCAGCTCCAGCGCGCTCGTGCCGAGGCTGCGCAGCAGCAGCCCCGAGCCGATCTGCTCGCCGAGCGAGCCCGCGATGAGAAGCGGGGAGGACGTGAGGAACGGGTTCACGAGGCCGGCCCACACGGCGATCTGCCACAGCACGGCGACCAGCACGAGGAAACCGCCGCCGAGCACGACCGGCATGGCCTTCTCGGGCAGACGCCGCTTTCCGGGGCTGACAGTGGTGGTCATCGGTTCACCTCTCCCACGACGCGACTGGTGCTGCTCAAGGTGCCGAGCACACGCAGCAGCGCGGTCACGACGTACCCGAAGATCCCGACCACGAGCGTCAGGAACAGCAGCGGCGCGACGTCGAAGTTCTGGCCGTAGGTGGAGATCAGCTGGCCCACGCCGTCCGTGCCGCCGTACAGCTCGGCCACGATCACGGCGATCACGCCGCGTCCGGCACCCAGGCGCAGGCCCGCCATGATCGTCGGCAGGGCGCTGGGGAACAGGATCTTGCCGAACATCGCGCCACCACCGGCGCAGAAGGCGCGTGCGGCCTGCACGAGCTTCGGGTCCGTCTCGCGGATGCCCGCCATCGCGTTGACCGCGATGGTGATCACGGCCTCGATGAAGACCATCGCGATCTTCGAGGCCTCGTCGATGCCCAGCGCCAGCACCACCAGCGGCAGCAGCGCGAGCGACGGCGTCACGTAGAGCGCGATCAGCGCCGGCTCCAGCGTCTGGCGGATCCGCAGCTTCCAGCCCATCAGCATGCCCACCGGCACCCCGACGACCACGGCCAGCGCGAACCCGGCGAAGAACTCGACGAGGGTCGTCTGCGCGTTCTCCCACAGCTCGCCCGAGCTCATGAGGTCACCACCGGCCTGCACGATCGCCAGCGGGGTGCTGGTGAACTGCACGTCGACCACGCCGGTCGACGCGGCGAGCTGCCACAGCGCGAGCACCACGACCACGCTGCCGAGCACGAATCGCGCCCGCACCGGCGGCAGCCGGCGCAGGCCCACCGCGCGGCTCGGCGGCGCCGCGGCCACCGGGCGTGGCGGCCGCGTGCGCAAACCCTGCGTCATGACGGCACCGCCGCCTGCGCCTGCGCGCCGAAGAGCAGCTCGGCCAGGTGCGTGCGGTACTTGCCGAACGCCTCGCTCGCCCGCACCGCCGCGTCGCGCGGACGCGGCAGGTCGATCTCGATCACCTCGACCACGCGGCTCGGGCTGCCGCCCATCACCAGCACGCGGTCGGCGAGGAACACGGCCTCGTCGATGCCGTGGGTCACGAACAGCACCGTTTTCCGGTCCAGGTCCCAGATCCGCAGCAGTTCGGTGGCCATCAGCTCGCGCGTCTGCGCGTCGAGCGCGCCGAACGGCTCGTCCATCAGCAGCACCTCGGGGTCGGTGGCCAGGGCGCGGGCGATGCCCACACGCTGGCGCATGCCGCCCGAAAGCTGGTGCGGGTGCGCCTCTTCACGCCCCGCCAGGCCGACCAGCTCGATGAAGTGCCGCGCCCGGTCCAGCCGCGTCGTTTTGTCGACGCCCTGCATCTCCAGTCCGAACGCGACGTTCGCGAGGATCGTGCGCCACGGCATCAGCGACGCGTCTTGGAACACCACCCCACGGTCGGGGCCGGGTTTGGTCACGACCTTCTCACCGATGCGGATCTCACCGGCGGACGGGCGCAGCAGGCCGTCGGCGGCCAGCAGCACGCTGCTCTTGCCGCAGCCGCTGGCGCCCACGATCGTCACGAACTCGCCGTCGCGCACGTGCGCGTCGAACCCGTTGACCGCAACGAACGATTCGCTCTTGCCGGGGTAGGAGATCTGCAGGCCGTCGAAGGTGATGTCTGCCATCTTCTCCTCCGTTCAGCTGGTCTTGGGCAGGAAGCGGGTGTCGAGCCACTGCGAGTCGGGCAGCCGTTTCGCGAACACCTTGCCCTGCAAGCCCATCTGCCAGAAGTCGTCCATCGCCTTGGCCGAGGGCATGCGGCCGTCGGGGTAGAGCTGGCCGATCCACTCGGCCATGCTGGCCTTCGAGTCGTCGACGCTGATCTTCAGCGCCTTGGCGATCGACTTGGCCGCGGCGTCAGGCTGGTCCTTGGTCATCTGCATGGCCTGCTTCAGCGTGTCCACGAACTTCTTGGCGCGGTCGGGGTTGTCGTTGACGAAGCCCGGCTTGCTCCAGGTGACGTGCATCGGGTAGCTGTCGACGAGGTCCTTGAGATCGAGGATCTTGTTGTAGCCGGCCTTTTGCGCGTAAACGGTCTGCGGCTCGGTGAAGATGTTGGCCTGCAGCTGGCCCGCCTTCATGGCCGCGAACCGCGCCGCCGAGGCGCCGCCCTGCACGACCTTGATGTCCTTGTTGGGATCCAGCCCCGCCTTCGCCGCGGCGAAGCGCGTGAGCAGGTCGGTGGACGAACCGATCGTGGTCACGCCCCAGTTCTTTCCCCTGCCCTGCGCCACGGTGTGGATCTCGGGCACGGCGTACCAGGCGAAGGCCGTCATGTCGAAGCCGCCGTAGATGACCTTGACGTCCTGGCCGGCTTCCTCGGCCGTGAGCGGTCCGGTGAGCGAGCCGACCGCGACGTCGACGTCACCGGACAGCACGGCCTTCGCCAGCTCGGCGTCGCCCTTGAACGTCACGGCCTTCACGGTGAGACCGTGCTGCTTCCAGAGGTTCTCGTCGTTGGCCAGGTAGACCGGGGCGAGGGTGGTGGCCTGCACCGGCAGGCCGAGGGTGAGCGTCTCACCGCCGCCCGAGGAGGCGGCGCCGCCCGAGCCGCACGCGGTGGCGACGAGGGCGAGGGCGAGGGCCGGTACCGCGAGCCGGGTCCGGCGGAGTTTTTTCCATGGCACGGGGGAGACCTCGATTGTGTCCAGAGGGGAGACCGAAACGCGGGGAACTTTGCCGCCTCGGTCTGGAATCGGGCGAGGTGTCGACCATGAGAAGCATCGGGAGGTGCACCTCTTTGTGCTCCGGTCAGTGTGACTCCCGATCTCGACGCGCGTCAAGAAGCTGAGAAACATCATTCGCGCCGGTCGGCCGCGGCCGCACGTCGGCACGACGAAACCCCCGGCGGACCCGAAGTCCTTGTCCGCCAGGGGAAGTCGCCGAGCACGTCCGTCCTAGCGGAACACCTCCGGTCGGTTCTTCGCGAGGTTGATCAACCCGCCCGCCTCGAGCATGTCGACGAGGAACGGGTCGGCGGCCGCGCCGCGGATCGTGGTCTGGGTGGTCAGGTTGGTGAACTCGCCTGTGGCCAGGTCCACGCGCACCCGGTCGCCGTCGGACGCGAAGTCGGGGTTGAGCCCGACCTCGAGCGCGGGCAGGCCGACCTCGAAGCAGTTGCGGTAGAACGTCCGGGCGAACGTCTCCGCCACCACACAGCCGATTCCGGTGGCCTGCAACGCCTTCGTCGCGATCGCGCGGCCCGAGGACTGCCCGAAGTGCTTGCCGGCGAACACGATGTCACCGGGCTGGACCTTCTTCGGGAACTCCGGGTTGAGGTCTTCGAGCACGTGCTGCACGAGGATCTCCATCGGCTCGAACACGTACTGCGTCTTCACGAGCCGGTCGGTCGGGATGTTGTCCCCGAACCGCCAGCAGCGGCCCTCGAACTTCACGATTTCCCTCCCGTGTGGACGGACGAGGCGATGACCCCCGCGACGGCCGACGCGGCGACGGTGGCCGAGGACGCGAGGTACATCGACGCGTCGGGGCTGCCGTTGCGGCCGGGAAAGTTGCGGGCATGGGTGGAGATCATCGTCTCGTCGGACGCCATCGCGCCCATGTTGTAGGCCTGGTTCGAACCGGTGCTGGGCGGGAACCACGTGGCACCGGCCTCGTGCAGCGCGAGCACCAGCCCTTCGCGCGCCGCCTCCGCGAACACTTCTCGGCTCGAGGGCACGAGGTGGAACCGCGTGTCCGGGTGGACCTTGTGCCCGGCCAGCACCTCGGCCGCCGCGCGGAAGTCCTCGAGCCGTCCGCCGCCGTGGCCGCCCAGCTCGGCGTACTGCACCGGAGTGCCGGCGACCTCGGCGACGGGCTTGACGTTGCCGACGGTCGGCGGGCACGCGACCGTCGGGTCCACCTCGCCGACGTCGAAGCGCAGCACCTGGGCCGCTTCCTCACCGTCGCCGTGCACCAGCATGCCGGCGTCGCCGCCGGGCAGCGTGCGCACGAAGGCCTCGGTGACCTCGTCCGGTTCGACGAAACTGCACTTCGCGCCGAGGTCCACGCACAGCAGCGGGAACAGCCAGCGGTCCCAGAAGGACAGTGCACGCACGTACGGCCCGCCGAACTCCACGGCCCGGTAGTTCAGCGCGCCCTCGCCGATGCGCCCGACCAGCCACAGCGCGATGTCGCGCGGGGTCACGCCGGGCTTCGGTGTGCCTTCGAGGTGCACGCGCGTGGTCTCCGGCACCTTGAACCACGCTTTGCCGTACGGCAGCACGGTTCCGGCGTGGGAGTCGTTGCCCAGCGCCACCGCGAGCGCGCCCAGCGTGCCGTGCACCGGCGTGTGGCTGTCGGACCCGACCACGATCATGCCCGGCTTGATGTGCCCGTTGCGGACCACCGCGTGGTGCAGGTTGCCGTTGCCGCAGTCGTAGAGCTTCAGGCCGTGCTTGCGGGCCCAGCGACGGTTGTGCTGCAGCACGTCCGCCTGCTGTTCGGTCGGCGGTGCGAAGTGGTGGTCGAACACCATCACGGCCCGCTCGGGGTCGGGGATGGGCACGTTCACGCGCTTTTCGTACACCTGCGAGGTGAGGTACCCGGACAGGTCGTGCATGATCAGGCGGTCGACCTTGGCCACCACGATCTCGCCGGGCTCCACGGAGTCGCGGCCGCTCGCGCGGGCGAGGATCTTCTCGACGAGGTTCACGCGACCACCGCCGTCGCGACGATCTCGCGCGGGTCGGTGATGACCCCGCGGATGGCCGAGGCGGCCGCGGTGGCCGGGCTCGACAGGAAGATCTTCGAGTCGTAGCTGCCCATGCGGCCCTGGAAGTTGCGATTCGCGGTCGAGAGGGTGGTTTCGCCGTCGGCCATCGCGCCGCCGTTGCCCGCGCACGCGCCGCAGCCCGGGTTGGTGATCATCGCGCCGGCCTGGATCAGCTTCGTGAGCACGCCGCTGTCGGAGGCCTGCGCCATGATCTTCGCCGACGCCGGCGTGACGATGAGCCGCAGGCCCGGCGCCACGCGGTGGCCGTCGAGCACGTCGGCCGCGATCACGAGGTCGTCGTACTTGGCGTTGGCGCACGAGCCGATGAACACCTGGTCGAGCTTCGTGCCGGCGACGTCGTCGACACCCACCACGTTGTCGACGGTGTGCGGCACCGCGATCTGCGGCGCCAGCGTCGGCCCGTCGAGCCGCACGGTGGCGCGGTAGGTCGCGCCCTCGTCCGGCAGCAGGATGTCGAGCTCGTCGCGCGGCACGCCGGCCTCGTCGAGGTAGGCGAGCGTGGTGCCGTCCGGCGCCACGTAGGCGTTCTTCGCGCCCATTTCCATGGCCAGGTTGCAGAACGTCATGCGCTCCGACACCGACATGCCCTCGACGTAGGAGCCGGAGAACTCCACCGACTCGTACGTGAGCCCGTCGGCACCGAGGTCGCCGATGAGCTTGAGCATGATGTCCTTGGCGTACACGCCCGGGGCGAGGTCGCCGTCGATCACGATCCGCACCGACTCGGGCACCTTGACCCACAGCTTCCCGGTCACCCACGCGGCGGTGATCTCACTGAAGCCCACGCCGGTGCCGAACGCACCCAGCGCGCCGTAGATCGTGGAGTGCGAGTCGGTGCCGATGATGAACTGCCCGGGCCGGACCAGGCCGTGCTCCATGAGCACGATGTGCGCGATGCCGCTGTTGACGTCGAAGAAGTTCTTCACGCCCATCTTCTTGGCGAACTCGCGGCACAGCGCGTGGTCCGCGGCCGTTTTCGCGTTCATGGCGGGGGACAGGTGGTCCATCACCATGGCGACGCGGTCGACGTCGAAGAGCCGCTCGACGCCCATCTTCTCGAGCGTGCGGATGCACCGCCAGCTCGCGGTGTGGCTCATGTACAGGTCGGGATAGGCGTCGACGATCTGGCCCGGCACGAGGTCGGCGACCCCGGACGCGCGCTCGATCGCCTTCTGCGCAAAGGTCTTGGCGGTCACTGCTTTCCTCCCGCGAAGCTCGCCATCAGGTGCGGGATCAGGCCGCCGTCGGCCATGATCTCCCGCAGCACCTGCGGGTACGGGCTGAACGGGAAGGTCTGCCCGCCCACCTCGACCGTGCCCGCGTCGTAGTCGACCCACATCTCGCCGCCGTCTTCGGCCGCCTCGGCCGCGGCGGGCGACTCGACCGCGACGAGCCCGGTGTTGATGGCGTTGCGGAAGAAGACGCGGGAGAAAGAGGCCGCGACGACCGCCTTGATCCCGGCGCCGATCAGGCACGTGGCGGCCTGCTCCCGCGCGCTGCCGCAGCCGAAGTTGCGGCCGGCGACGACCACGTCGCTGGCCCGCAGCCGCGCCTGCGTCTCCGGCCCCAGCGGCTCGAAGGCGTGCTCGGCGAGCTCCGCCGGGTCGATGCTCACGAGGTAGCGGCCGGGGATGATGACGTCGGTGTTCACGTTCTCGCCGAAGGTGATGACTTTTCCTCCGACGCGGTGCTCACTGCCCATGGGAAGTCTCCGCTCGTGGTTGCGGGGGTGTCAGGCGAAAACCGGTCACGGGCTCGTCTCTTCCAGGAACCAGTCGGTGGGCACGGTGTGCCCGAGCTCGCGCTTCTCGGCCAGCGCCAGCGCCCGCGCGCAGACGGCCGCGAACTGCACGCCCATGCCGGTGTTGTTGGCGAACACCGTGATGTCCTCGGGGCTCGTGCGGCCCGGGGCCTCGCCGAGCAGCAGGTCGCCCAGCTCGCGGATGTCGTCCCACTCCATCAGGCCGCGGTCGACCGGGCCCAGGATGTCGTACTGCTTGTCGTGGTGCACCTGCTCACGCGAGAGCACGGTGATGTGCGGCGCGGCGCGGTCGAACGTCGTGTCGTCCAGCTCGCGCCGGGTGGCCGTGCCGTCGGGCGAGGTGATGGCCGTGACGTGGGTGCCCGGGTCGAGCCAGGCGCCGTCGAAGCAGGCCTCCATGGCGGCGGTGGCGCAGGTGACGATCTGGCAGCCGGCCACGGCGTCGCGCCGTTCGTCCACGGCCACGATCTTGCGCCCGGTCTTTTCGCTCCACACCTTCGCGAACTGCTCGCGGTGCTCGGGCGTGGGGCTGTACACCCGCACTTCTTCGATGTTCGGCCGTACCATCAGCAGGCACTCCAGGTGCGCCTCGGCCTGCCAGCCGGAGCCGAACATGCCGGCGACCGTCGCGTCCGGATTGGACAGTTCGCGGATGCCGAGCGCGGAGGTGGCGCCCACGCGCATCTTCTGGATGAAGCTGTCGTGCATGATGGCGAGCGGTTCGAGCGTGGTCAGGCTGTAGAGCGTGACGAGCCCGACGTACTTGCCGCCCGGCGCGGCCGGGATGAGCCGCCGGCGCTGCACACCGCTGGGCAGGGTCTCGACGCCCGCGATGTCGGACGTGATGCGCAGGGCCCAGACGCCGGCCGAGACGTTGCCGCCCTCCTGCGACTTGAACCGGAAGCGGAAGCCGGGGTGGCGGCTGTCCTCGACCGGGAAGTAGGTGTGGTTGCGCGGCCGGTTGGCGCCCTGGCCGGAGTTCAGCTCCTTGTACGCCTGCTCCAGCGCGTCGAGCGTCTCGCCGGCGGTGAGCACCTGCTCGATGTCGCCGTTGGAAAGGATCCTCACCGTTGTGCTCCTGTCAGGTGTTCAGCTTCGCCCGCGCTCACGCGGACGGTTTCGGCCACGGCCGCGTTCCCGCCGTCGGCGAAAGTGACTTCCACGGAGACCGCACCCGCCTCGCCCTCGGCCAGCACCGCGGCCGGGTCCTGGGCGCGGAACTCGCCGCTCGTGGACAGATCGGCCTGGTTGACCCAGCGGACCTCGACCTGCGCGCCTTCGGGCAGCTTCGCCAGCGCAGGTGCGGCGGCCTCCGCGAGCTCGCGAACGGCGGCGCCGGTCCGGGCGGCCGCGATGGCCGCGGTCAGGGCGTCCTTGAGCGCGGCGGGCCAGCCGGCGCCGTCGCCGAGCACGCGGCTGGAGTACACCCAGTTCATGCGGTACTGCCCGGTCACGCCGAAGGACGTGACACCGTCCGAAGTGGACAGCGAGATCGGGTAAAGGTCGAGGAACCCGCCGCCGCGCAGCGCGCGCTCCACGGTCTCGACGCGGCTGCCGGCGGTGCTGCCCTCCACGGTCGCCTTGGCCGCGGCGTCGTCCAGGATCCGGCCGGCCGCGCGCAGCAAATCGGTCTCGGCCTTCGAAGGAACCAGGCGCTGCTCACGGACCAGGCTGCCGAGGCGCTTGACCTGCCAGCCGGGCACCGCCGCGACGATCTCGTCGGCGACGTCGGCGGGCCACAGCGCGGCGTCGACCAGGCCGATCGTGCCGTCCTTCTTGTCCAGCAGGTACTTCGCGACGAGCTCGGCGAAGTTCTTGCCGCCGCTGAACTCGGTGACCTTCGACGAGGCCCTCATCCAGTTCTGCACCCGCAGCGAAAGCTTGGTGAGGAACGTGACGGGTCCTTCGGCGGGGATCGCCAGCACCCCTTCGTTCCAGTAGAGGCACAGGTTGGTCAGGTAGGCGAGATCGTCCGAGCGCGAGACGTCGGCGTAGACGAAGGCGACGTCGACGCCCTCGGCGGCCATGGCTCGCTGCAGCGTGGCGACGCGGTCGTGCCACTCCTGGTCGGGGGTTTCCGCGGGGTCGAGTACGTGCAGACCTCGTTTCACGCCACGTCTCCTGTCTCGAACAGCTTGCGTTCGGTCGTGATCAGCACTTCACAGCCGTCGGCGGTCACGCGCACGGGGTCGCCGAGCACGTGGTAGCCGGCGAGCGGCGTGTAGGTGTTGGGGTGGATGATGAACACGGAGTTCTCGGGCAGCACCGTGTGGTTGCCCTCGATGATCGGCGTCTCGTCGAGGTGCAGGCCGTGACCGTGGCCGCGCACGCGGGTGTAGGCGCTGGTGCAGTACTCGCCGTAGCCGTACTTGCGGAACACGTCGTTCTCCGCCACCGCCACCTCGTGGGCGGTGATGCCGGGGCGCACCACGGAGATGCCGGCCTCGACGGCCTCGTTGAACAGGTCGAACGACTGGCGTTGCCCGTCGTCGGCCTTGCCCACCACGGCGGAGCGGCAGATCTGCAGCCAGTAACCGTCCATTTTGGGCGTGAGCTCGGTGCGGACCATGTCGCCGGCTTCGAGCAGCCGGTCGCCGGGCGGGGTCATGCCGCGCACCTCGTCGCGGCCCGAGGCGATGAGCATGAAGTTGTCCTCGGCCCCGAGGTTCTTCAGCCGCGCCTCGACCTCCGCGACGATCCGGTACTCCGGCAGGCCCGGTTCGAGCACGTCCACGAACGCTTCCCAGCCCGCCGCGCACACCACGGCGCTGCGGCGCATCCGGGCCAGCTCCCACTCGCTCTTCACCAGCCGCGCGGTGTCGAGCAGCTTCGTCGCCGACCCCACTTCGGCGCCCGGCGCCGCGGCGCGGATCGTCTCCATGAGCACGAGCGGCACGAGCTCGTGGTGGGCGATGCCGATGCGCCGCGGCGCCAGCTCCTTGAGGACCACGCCCAGCTCCGCCGGGTTCGCCGGGTCCAGCCGCCGGGCCTCGCCGACCCAGCCCTGCGCCTTGAACGCCGCGAGGTCGGAGGGCCGCGTCGAGAATGCGACCGCGTCACCCTCGGCCGGGAACACGACCAGAGCCGCGCTGCCCGCCGGGGTCACGTCGGTGAAGTAGCGGATGTTCTCGCGCCGCCAGGCCGGGCCGTAGGCGAGCACGACGTCGAGGCCCTGTTCGGCCATCGCGTCGCGGATCTTGCGGTGCCGCAGCTGCAGCTCCGCGAGATCCTCGGGGGACAGGCCCGCTCCGGCGGGTGCCGGGGCGTGGTCGATCGTCATGGTTCCTCCACGGGGTGGTGGGTGGACAGGATTACGAACGAGCGGTGGTCAGGACCGAGTCCGGCCGTTTCCCGGTGATCTCCTGCGAGATCTGCTCGACGGTCCTGCCGCGGGTCTCGAAGGTCGCCACGAGCGCGGCGATCCCGGCGAGGATCGAGATGATCCCGAACAGCAGGAAGAACAGGAACTGCGAAGCGTGCGCCGCCAGGATGAACCCGACGAGCACCGGCATGATGAGGCCGCCGACCTTCTGCCAGGCCGCCGCCCAGCCGAGGCCGGTCGCGCGGCTGGCGGTGGGGTAGAGCTCGCTGGCGTAGGCGAACAACGTGCTGCCCGCGAGGCCGCTGCCGAAGAACGTGGCCAGCGAACCGAGCACGATCACCGCGCCGGTGGCCGAGGTCGTGCCCCAGGCGAGGCAGAACAGTCCGCTGAGGACGAACGCGCCGCCGAGCACCACGCGTCGGCCGATGCGGTTGATCAGCTGCCCGGCCAGGATCGCGCCGACGACGCCCGAAGCCGTGATGATCGCCGTGTAGCCGAAGCTCTTCAGCAGATCGACACCTTGTTTCTCGAGCACCGAGGGCAGCCAGCTCGAGAGCCCGTAGAGGAACGCGCCGGCGCAGACCTCCATGAACCAGATGGCGATCGTGTAGCGCAGGTAGTGCTTGGCGACGAGCGTGCGCACGGTGGCCCCGGCCTCGGGCACCGCGTGTTCGGCACCGGGGGTCTCGGTGCCCTCACCGCCGCGGCACAGTGCGCCGACGACGGCCGCGGCGTCGCTCAGCCGTCCGCGGCGCAGCAGGTAGCGGACGGACTCCGGCAGCGTGGCCAGCATGACCGCGCCGACCACCACCGGCACGGTCGCGATCACGAACATCGCGCGCCAGCCGAACGCCGGCACGACCGCGGTGCCGATCGCGGCCGCCGTCGGCAGCCCGATCAGCCACGCCGCCGTCGCAGCGGTGACCAGCGGTCCGCGGTGGCGCGACGGCACGAACTCCGCGATGTAGGGCAGGACCACGGCGATCTCGGCGCCGAGTCCGATTCCCTGCAGTGCCCGGAACGTGACGAGCGCGCCGAAACTCTGCGCGAACACCGCGGCGAGGGAGAACAGGGCGTAGACGATCACGGTGATGGCCAGTGGCACCTTCCGGCCGAACCGGTCGGACACCGTGCCGGCGACGGCCGCGCCCACGAGCATGCCCGCGAACAGCGCGGAGGAGAACACGCCGGCCGACTCGCTGGTGATGTGGAACGTCTTGATGACACCCGGCAGGATCACGCCGGTCAGGTTGATCACAAACCCGCACAGGAAGTGTCCGATGAGGACGGTCACGTAGATGCGCAGGTGCCGGCCGGTGAACGCCGACTCGTCGAGGCGGTGCAGGAGTGCGCGCGGTGAGGTCGCGGGGGATGGGGGCATGGTGGGGCCACCTCCTTGTGGCTCTGAAAACCCTGTGGCTCTGAAAACCCTGTGGCTCAAAAACCTGTGGTTCCGGGCAACCGGTTGCTGGGAACATCCCTGGGCGGTGAGGCCCCGTTTGCGGGTGGCTCGCGGCGGTGGGTGCGTCACGGCGCGCGGAACCGGCCGGTGCGAGACCTCGTGGCGAACGCCCCGGTGGTCTCGATCCGGTGTGGTGCGGTGGTGCGACCCCCCTTGGGTCTTCTTCCGTTACCGGTCGTCCAGGTTGCCCTGGACGTCGAAGTACAGCTGCGAAAGCGCGGGCAGGATCTGCTCGCGCACTTCGGGCGTGAGGCCCGCGGTGAGCTCGGAGGTGAACTTGTCGAGCGCGCGCCGGGCGGAGTCGCGGGCGTTGACGCCCTTGGGGGTGAGCTCGAGCTGCATGGTGCGCCGGCTCGTGGCCGACGGGCGCCGCGACAGGAATCCCTGGGTGACCAGCTTGTCGACGCTTTCGGACATGGTCGACGGGTTGCGGTGCGCCAGTTTGCACAGCGCGGTGAGCGAGGTGTGTCCGCTCCCGACCCTCGACAGGATCCGGTACTGCCGGATGGTGAGCGGTTGCTCGAGTCCGGCCATGAGCTCCGTCTGGAGCCGCGTCAGGCGCCCGCCGAGGGCGAGCAGCACTTCGCCGAGTGAGGCCTGGGGGCCCAGCTCGTCAAAGGTTTCGGTGTCGCGAGTGGTCATTTTGGTCCCCGTACGTTCCGGTACCCGAAATAACGTCGGGGCCGACTGTACGTCCGCCGACCGTCCGCTGGGAAGGGGTGATTTCGTGACGAGGAGAGTCTTTCAATGGGTGAAAACGCGGATGGCCGACGGCACGCTCCGGGTGAGAGCTTCACCGAAGCCGACCCCGACCGAAGGAGCTCTGAGGCGTCGATGGCAGCGTTCGCCCGAAACCAGTGGTATGTCGCCGCATACGGCCGCGAGGTCGGCCGGGAGCTGTTCTCCCGGACCGTGCTCGGCGAGGCGATCGTCTTCTACCGCACCGAATCCGGCGACGTCGTCGCGCTGGCCGACCGCTGTGTGCACCGGCGCTACCCGCTCTCGGAGAGCCGGCTCGACGGCGACAAGATCGTCTGCGGCTACCACGGCTTCACCTACGACAGCGCCGGCTCGTGCGTGTTCGTCCCCGGCCAGGCGCGCATTCCGCGCACCGCACGGGTTCCGTCGTACCCGGTGGTGGAGCAGGACTCGTTCGTGTGGGTGTGGATCGGCGAGCGGGAGCTGGCCGACGAGAGCAAGATCCCGCGCGCGCCGTGGCTCGCGGACCCGGTCTACACCACCGTGAGCGGCATGGAACCGCTCGCGGCCCGCTACGAGCTGCTCGTGGACAACCTGCTGGACCTTTCGCACGAGACGTACCTGCACGGTGGTTACATCGGCACGCCCGAGGTCGCGAACACGCCGATCACCACGGAGGTCGACGAGGACCGCGGCATCATCTACGTCAGCCGCCACATGGCCGACGCAGAGTGCCCCTCGTTCTACGCGAAGTCCACCGGCATCGAGGGCCGCATCACGCGCTGGCAGGACATCGAGTACCACCCGCCGTGCCTGTACCTGCTGCACAGCCGCATCGCGCCGGTCGGCGTGCTGCCGAATGAGGACGGCACCGACCCCGACGGCTTCCACGTCGAGGTCGTCTACGCGATCACGCCGGAGACCGAGCACAGCACCCATGACTTCTGGGCCGTGGCACGGGACTTCGCCCTCGAGGACCAGGGCGTGTCCGATTTCCTCGCGGAGAACAACCGCACGGTGGTGCTGCAGGACGTCAAGGCGCTCGACATTCTCGAACGCGTCATCCAGACCGAACCCGAGGGGCACCAGGAGCTTTCGGTCAACATCGACACCGGCGGCCTGGCCGCGCGCCGCATCCTCAAGAAGCTGGCGGCCGGCGAGAGCGCGCAGGTCGTGCCGTCGTGAGCGAGCGCGTGGCGATGCTGCGGGGCGAGACCGTGGTGCGCATCCACTGGAAGCTCGGCACGGATGTGCTCGTGGGCGTGTGCCACTGCGGTGCCGAGCACGAGTCGGAGGATCCGGTCGAGCTGTGGGACTGGTTGCTGGCCCATCCCGTCGGACACGGTGGATCGAAACCGCGCGGTGGTGCGGAACCGGCGGCTCCCCGCGAGCCGGCACTGGCGGCACGGGCCTGAGGAGGGAACGAATGAGCGTGGCCACCGAGCTGGAGCTCGACGTGGTGCCGGCGGCCCCCGAACGGCTGGCCGACGGCGTCGTCCGGTTGACCCTGCGCGATCCCGCCGGGGCGGACCTGCCGGAGTGGACGCCGGGCGCCCACGTGGACCTGGTGCTGGGCCCGGATCTCGTGCGGCAGTACTCGTTGTGCGGGGATCCGGCCGACCGGTCGGTGCTCCAGGTGGCCGTGCTGCGGGAGCCGTCCGGCCGCGGGGGTTCGGCGTTCGTCCACGAGCTGACCGGCGGCGAGCGGCTGCGGGTGCGCGGGCCGCGCAACCACTTCGCGCTCGAACCGGCGCCGCGGTACCTGTTCGTGGCGGGCGGCATCGGCATCACGCCGCTCGTGCCGATGATCGCCGCGGCCGAGGCGGCGGGCGCCGACTGGCGGCTGCTCTACGGCGGCCGCACGCGGGCATCGATGGCGTTCGCCGACGAGCTGCGGACGGCCTACGGCGACCGCGTCGAGTTGGTGCCGCAGGACGAACGCGGCCTGCTCGACCTCGACGCGGCGCTGGCGGCGGCACCCGGCGCGGCCGTGTACTGCTGCGGCCCCGAGCCGCTGTTGGCGGCGGTGGAGCAGCGGTGCGACCCGGGTTCGCTGCACGTGGAGCGGTTCACGGCGAGGCCCGACACCGAGCCGAAAGCGGCGTTCGAGGTGGAGCTGGCGCAGTCGGGCCGCACGCTGGCGGTCCCGGCGGACCGGTCGATCCTGGAGGTGCTCGAAGAGTCCGGGCTGCCCGTGTTGTCCTCGTGCCAGGAGGGGACGTGCGGCACGTGCGAGACCGGCGTGCTGGAGGGCACGCCGGACCACCGCGACTCCGTGCTCACCGCCGCGGAACGCGAGGCCGGTGACGTGATGATGATCTGCGTGTCGCGCTGCGCGGGTTCGCGACTGGTTCTGGATCTGTGACCGTCCGGGTAGCGTGAGGCGATGACCCGGCAAGCCCCGGCGACGGGCACCTCGGTGACCAGCAAGGTGCTGGCGCTGCTCGAGGCGTTCACGCCGGACGCGGCCGACCTCAGTCTCAGCGAGCTCGCCCGCCGCTCGGGCGTCTCCCTGGCGACCGCCCACCGGCGGGCGGCCGAGCTCGTCGAGTGGGGTGCGCTGGAGCGCGACGCGGCGGGGCGCTACCGCATCGGCCTGCGGTTGTGGGAGGTCGCGTCGCTCGCCCCGCGGGGGCTCGGCCTGCGTGACGCCGCCATGCCGTTCCTGGAGGACCTGTACGAGGTCACGCACGAAAACGTGCAGCTCGCCGTGCGCGAGGGCATGGAAGTGGTGTTCGTCGAACGCATCGCCGGCCGCGACGCGGTACCGGTCTGGACCCGCGTCGGTGGCCGGTTCGCGTTGCACGCCACGGGCGTGGGCCTGGTGCTGCTCGCCCACGCCCCGGCGACCGTGCAGGAGGAGGTGCTCGGCGCCCCGCTGCACCGGTTCACCCCGAAAACCGTCTCCGACCCCGGCCACCTGCGCCGCATCCTCGCCGACGTGCGCAAACACGGCTACTCCGTGAGCGACGGCCAGGTCACCGTCGACGCCCTCTCCGTCGGCGCGCCGGTCTTCACCCCCGACGGCACGGTCGCGGCGGCCGTGTCCCTCGTGGTGCGGGCCGACAGCGCCGAGCCGGGTGCGCTGGCCCCGCTGGTGATGGCGGCCGCCCGGGGGATCTGCCGGTCGCTGGCGGGTGGGCCCTCGCGGGTGTTCCCGGCCGGCCGCACCCGCCCGTGACCCGCGCGGACGGGAATCGCCAAAACAGGCCAGGTCAGCGGTGCGGCGCCTAGGATCGGCCGGGTGGAGCTTCCCGTGATGCCGCCCGTGCGGCCGATGCTCGCCAAAGCCGTGCACGAGGTCCCCCGCAGCGAGGGGCTGTGGTTCGAGCCCAAGTGGGACGGGTTCCGCTGCGTCGTGTTCCGCGACGGCGCCGAGGTGGAGCTGGGTTCGCGCAACGACCGGCCGCTCACGCGCTACTTCCCCGAGCTGGTCGGCCTGCTCACCGAGGCCCTGCCGGACAAGTGCGTGGTCGACGGCGAGATCGTGCTGGTCACCCCGGCCGGCCTCGACTTCGAGGCGCTGCAGCTGCGGCTGCACCCGGCCGCCAGCCGCGTGCGGAAGCTGGCTGAGGAGACGCCGGCGAGTTTCGTCGCGTTCGATCTGCTGGCGCTGGGGGAGCGCGACCTCACCGGCGAGCCGTTCAGCGTCCGGCGGAGGCTGCTGGAGGAGGCGCTCGGCGACAACCCGGACGGCGGTCTGCGCCGCGTCCACCTGACACCGCTGACCACGAATCCGGACACCGCGCAGGACTGGTTCACCCGGTTCGAGGGCGCGGGTTTCGACGGCGTGATGGCCAAGCCCGCCGACCAGCCGTACGAGCAGGACAAACGCGTGATGTGGAAGGTCAAGCACGAGCGCACGGCCGACTGCGTCGTCGCCGGGTTCCGCTGGCACAAGGACGGGCAGGGCGTCGGCTCACTGCTGCTCGGCCTTTTCGACGACGCCGGCACGCTGCACCACGTGGGTGTCGCCAGCAGTTTCACCGCCGCCCGGCGCCGGGAGCTGGTGGACGAACTGGCGCCGCTGCGGGAAAACGCGCTGGAGGGCCACCCCTGGCGCACCTGGGCCGAGTACGAACCCGAGCCCGGCCGGCGACCGGGCGCCAACAGCCGGTGGGCGCCGCAGAAGGATCTGTCGTGGGAGGCGGTGCGGCCGGAGTGGGTGGCGGAGGTCCGCTACGAGCACCTGCAGGGTGGCCGCTTCCGCCACGGCGGCCGGCTCGTGCGCTTCCGCCCCGACCGTGACCCCGCTTCGTGCACGTACGCGCAGCTGGAGGAAGCCCCGCCCGCCGAGCTGGCGACGCTGTTCGGGGAGGCGAGATGAGCGGCGTGGTGCTGGAGCTCGATGGCGTCGAGCTCACGATCTCCAGCCCGGACAAGGTGTACTTCCCCGAGCGCGGCGAGACGAAGCTCGACCTCGTGCGCTACTACCAGGCCGTGGCCGGCCCGCTGCTCGCCCGCCTCGGCGGCCGCCCGCTCCTGCTGGAGCGCTACCCCGACGGCGCGGGCGGCAAGAGCTGGTTCCAGAAGCGCGTCCCCAAAACCGCCCCGGACTGGCTGACCACCACGGAGGTCGCCACTCCCAACGGCACCACCAGCGACGCCCTCGTGGCCGCCGACCTCGCCCACGTGCTGTGGGCCGTGAACCAGGGCTGCCTCGGCTTCCACGTCTGGCCCAACCGTGCGGCGTCGCTCGACATCGCCGACGAACTGCGCATCGACCTCGACCCCTCACCCGGCATCGGCTTCCCGCAACTACGGGAGGCGGCCGTGCTCGTGCGCGACTACCTGAGCGAGCTGGGCATCGAGGTCCACGTGAAAACGTCCGGCTCCCGCGGCCTGCACCTCTACGCCATCCTCGAACCGCGCTGGGACGGCTACCAGGTGCGCGCCGCCGCCGTCGCCCTCGCGCGCGCCCTCGAACGCCGCCACCCGGACCTCATCACGGCCCAGTGGTGGAAGGAGGAACGCGGCGCCCGCGTCTTCGTGGACTTCAACCAGAACGCGCCGCACAAAACGGTTTTCGGTGCTTGGTGCGTGCGCCCGCGGATCGGCGGCCAGGTCTCGACGCCGATCTCGTGGGCCGGCCTCGCCACGGTCGTGCCGGACAGCCTCACCCTCTCGACCGTCCCGGCAATGGTGGCCGAGCAGGGTGATCCGTGGGCCGAGGCGAACGACCGGCCGCAGTCGATCGAGCCGCTGCTGGAACTGTCCCGTGAGGACTTGGCTTCCGGCCTGATGGACGCACCGTGGCCGCCGGTGTACCCGAAGATGCCGGGCGAGCCGCCGCGGGTGGCGCCGAGTCGCGCGAAGAAGGCCTGAGGCTCGGGCTTCACTCGAACGGCAGGTCGAAGGCCAGCTGGTCACCGCCACCCGGTGGTGCGCCCGACAACGTCGCCGCGCAGTCCGGGCACGGCGTGACGTCGCCGGTGCCCGGGGCCGTGAGGTCGATCGGCGTCCAGGTGCGCGATTCGCGGTCGCCGCAGACCGACCGGCGGTAGCGGAGGTCGCCGACGCGGGTCATCAGGTGGGCGACGGGGGCGTCGTCCGGCAGGGCGCCGACGAGGTACCAGCGGGTCGCGGTGTGGACTGTGGGGATGGTCGCCATGGAACTGTCCTCCTGGGAGGCCGGTTCAGCTTCATTCCTTCGTCACAGTCATCTTCCGTCGCCTCGGGGCCGAATCCGTGCGTTTGGCGGTGTTCGGCGTGGCGTGGTCAGTCCTCGGGGGACGGTTCGCCCTGGTCAGGCGCCGGTTCGTGCGATTCGCCGGGTTCACCCGGCTCGTCGAGGTAACGCAGGATCCGCAGGAGGCCGCGTTCGTCGATCGTGTCGTCTTCGGCGAGGCACCCGGTCAGCCTGCGCGTGACGTCGTCGGCGTCGAGCCCGGCGCCGATGAGCACGAGCTCGGTGCGCCGCTCGGCCGGCCACGCGGAGCGGTCGAGCTGGATGAACGCGCCCACGGTGTGCAGCCCGAAGCGCTCGCGCGGCCCCAGGTCCACGTGGCCTTTCACGCGGTAGAGGCCGGGCGGGCGCTGTTCCAGGAACGCCAGCAGCCGCCGCGGCGAGAGGGGCCGGTCGGTGGTGAACGTGACGCTCTCGTACGCCGCGTGCAGGTGCTCGGAGTGATCGTCGTGCTCACGCAGGTCGTCGAAGGACAGCTGGCCGAAGCTCTCGCGGGGCTTCGGGTCGAAGAACAGCTGCGGGTCCACGCGGCCGTGGTCGGTCACGAGCACCGGCACGCCCGGCGCGAGCTCCTCGACGGTCGCGGTCAGCTTGGCGAGCTCGCCGGGCGCCACGCGGTCGGCCTTGTTGACCACGACCAGGTCGGCGATGCGCAGGTGCTCGGCCAGCTCGGGGTGGCGTTCGCGACTGCTCTCGAACTCGGCTGCGTCGACGACCTCGGCGAGCCCGCCGTAGCGGATGTCGGGGTTCTCGCTCGCGATCATCAGGCGCAGCAGGTCGCGGGGCTCGGCGATGCCGCTGGCCTCGACCACGATCACGTCGATGCCCGCCTCGGCGCGCGAAAGCCGGCCGAGCATGGCGTCGAGACCGCTCGCGTCGTCGGCGCAGCAGAGGCAGCCGTTGCCGAGCGACACCATGGTGTCGACCTGGCCGGACACGGCGAGCGCGTCGATGTTCACGCTGCCGAAGTCGTTGACGACGACGCCGACCCGCGCGCCCTGGCGGTTGGCGAGCAGGTGGTTGAGCATCGTGGTCTTGCCCGAGCCGAGGAAACCCGCGACGAGGACCACCGGAATCCGCTGCCTGGCCAACCCACACCCTCCTGCCGTCACTGCGACTCTACGCCAGACGATCACGGAACCGCTTCCAGGTCGTGATCAATTTTCCGCACACACAATCCGCAAGGTCGCCGTAACGCATTTATTTCCGCGTCGCTCACCTGCGTCTATCCCATTTTCGCGGTGTCGCAGACACATTCGGCGGTTGCCTCCAACGTCGCTTCGGGTACGCTTCCCGGCTTGGCGAACCCTTGGGGCTACGGGGTTTTACGCTGTCGACTCGGATCAGCACCGAATGACGGAGGAACAGTGGGTCTTCCCTGCGTATCGCGGGTTGTGCGTTCGAAGAGTGGAGTAGCCCGGTGACCGTTGCGTCCATGCGAGTGAAGCTCGACGAAGCGGTATCACGCGAAAGAGTGATAAGTGTCGAATACGCGGAGGCCGAGGAATTCCTCCGCCTGTGCCACGCCGAAGCCGCCGTGCCCGGCCTGCGCTTGGACGAGCGCCTCGCGCAGATCAAGGAGGAGATCGCCGAAACCGGTTCCTACCGCCACACCTACGCCGAGCTGGCGTACGGCGCGCGGGTCGCGTGGCGCAACTCCGCGCGCTGCATCGGCCGCCTCTACTGGCGCGGCCTGCGCGTGCGCGACCGCCGCGACGTGCGCGACGCCGCCGGAGTCGCCGCCGAATGCGTCACGCACCTGCGCGAAGCCACCCGCGCCGGCCGGCTGCGGCCCACGCTCACGGTGTTCGCACCGGACAGCGCCACCACGCCGGGCCCGCGCATCCACAACGACCAGCTCATCCGCTACGCCGGCTACCGCCTCGAAGACGGCTCCGTGCTGGGCGATCCGCAGTACGTCGGGTTCACCGAAACCGTGCGCGAGCTGGGCTGGCACCCGCCCGAACGGCGGGGTTCGTTCGACGTGCTGCCGCTGCTGGTCGAGGCGGAACCCGGTTCGCCGCAGCCGTTCGGGTTGCCCGCCGACGCCGTGCTGGAGGTGCCGCTCACGCACCCGGACCACCGCTGGTTCGCGAGCCTCGGCCTGCGCTGGCACGCCGTGCCCGCCATCAGCAACATGCCCCTGGAAATCGGCGGCGTGCGGTACTCGGCGGCCCCGTTCAACGGCTGGTACATGGCCACGGAGATCGGCGCGCGCAACCTCGCCGACCGCACGCGCTACAACCTTTTGCCCGTGATCGCCGGCCTCATGGGCCTGCCCACCGACGACGATCGCACGCTGTGGCGTGATCGCGCGCTGGTCGAGCTCACGCTCGCGGTGCAGCATTCGTTCGACCAAGCGGGTGTCACGATCGCCGACCACCACTCGGAGTCGGGGCGGTTCCTGACGCACCTCGAGCGCGAGGAGCGAGCGGGCCGCTCGTGCCCGGCCGACTGGAGCTGGGTCGTCCCACCGCTTTCCGGCGCCCAGACCGCGGTTTTCCACCGCTACTACGACGCACCCGATCCCTCGACGCGCCCGGCGTTCCTGCTGCCTGGCCAATGAGAACAGCCGTTCGGCGGATCCCTGGCGACTGGGGGCGCCGACGGTCCGCCGAGGGCGGACAATGGGGCTCATGACCGCAGTGCTCGTCGCTCACGCAGGCAAGACCGGCGGCACCCGCGAGATCGCCGAGGTGGTCTCGCAAGAGCTGCGCGCCCTCGGCCACACCGTCGACACCCGCGACGCGGCCGACGTCGCCGACGTGACCGCGTACTCGGCCGTGGTGGTCGGCAGTGCGCTGTACTACTCGCGCTGGCGCCCGTCGGCGGTCCGGCTGCTGGAGCGCAACGTGGCGGCTCTGCGCGAGCGTCAGGTCTGGCTCTTCCACAGTGGCCCGTGCGGCCCGGGCGCTTCGCTGGCGCACGTGAGCCTGCCGGCGTCCGTGGCCCTGCTGGCGGCAAGCATCGACGCGGAACGCACCACGACCTTCGGCGGGCGGCTGGACCCCACGCTCGTCCGCGGCGTTCTGCCGCGCTTGATGGCGCGCGGGTCGCGCGTCGGCGATTTCCGTGACTGGGCGCGGATTCGCACGTGGGCGCGCGATGTCGGGCACCACGTGAGCTCGCACGTTTCTCTCTGAACCCTTGCCCGTTTCACCTGTGACGCTCGTCTTCTTGACCCTCGCGCGCCCTGCTCGGTCTGCGCGGGAATCCGCCCAAAACCCTTGAATGGCGGGAAAACCGCCAAACCACATCGGTTGCCGGGTCACTCACCCAGGTGTAAACCAACACCGGCGACACCTCGAAACTCACCAACGAGCAGGGGGACTCCGGTGCCGGATGCCACGGCGGGCAAGAAACCCAAACTCACCTCGGACCAGCGCAACGCGTTCATCGCCGCCTGGCTCGGATGGACCATGGACGCGTTCGACTACTTCCTGGTCGTGTTCATCCTGGCGGACATCGCGAAGGACAAGTCCTTCGGCGCGACCGCGACGCAGCTGGCGTTCATCACCACGGCGACGCTCGTGATGCGCCCGGTGGGGGCGCTGGTGTTCGGCCTGTGGGCGGACCGCGTCGGCCGGCGGATCCCGTTGATGGTGGACGTGCTGCTGTACTCAGTCGCCGGCGTGCTCTGCGCGGTGGCGCCGAACTTCACCGTGTTGCTGATCCTGCGGTTCGTCTACGGCATCGGCATGGGTGGCGAGTGGGGCCTGGGCGCCGCGCTGGCCATGGAGAAGATTCCGGTGCAGCGGCGCGGGTTCTTCTCGGGGGTGCTGCAGGCCGGCTACTCGAGCGGTTACCTGGTGGCCGCGCTGGCGTACCTGCTGTTCCACACCGCGCTGAACCTGGACTGGCGCTGGATCTTCGTGCTGAGCGTGTTCCCGGCGCTGATCAGCCTGCTGATCCGTTCGCGCGTCAAGGAATCCGAGGTGTGGGAGGCCGCGCAGGAGAAAATGCGGGTCACGCGTACGTCGGTGAAGGACGTGCTGCTCAACGGCAAGGTCATCCGCCGCTTCGCGTACCTGATCGTGCTGATGACGGCGTTCAACTGGCTCAGCCACGGCACCCAGGACGTGTACCCGACGTTCCTCAAGTCCACCGACCACGGCGGCGTCGGCCTGAGCGCCTCGACGAGCACGTGGATCGCCGTGATCTACAACATCGGCGCGATCATCGGCGGCCTCACGTTCGGCGCGCTGTCGGAACGCTTCGGCCGGCGAGTGACCATCGTCAGCGCCGCCGTGCTGGGTCTGCCGATCATCCCGATCTTCGCGTTCGACCACGGTGCGGGCATGCTGGCCCTCGGGTCGTTCCTCATGCAGATCATGGTGCAGGGCGCGTGGGGCGTCATCCCGGCCCATCTCACCGAGATGTCGCCCGACGCCATCCGCGGCTTCTACCCCGGCGTCACCTACCAGCTGGGCAACCTGCTGGCCGCGCTGAACCTGCCGATCCAGGAAGGCATCGCGCAGTCGCAGGGGTATCCGGCCGCTCTACTGTGGACGGTCATCCCCGCTCTGGTCGGCGTCGCCGTCCTGACGGCCCTGGGCAAGGAAGCCAAGTCCATCCGCTTCGGCGACACGGCGGCGACCACGGCACCGGCGAGCTCGGGCGCGTAGGCCCGCTCCCACCCGGCCCCCTGGGGTCCGGCCACCACGGGGCGTGGCTGGCGGCCCGCTCCGGGTCACGTCAGCTTCCCGTCCGGCGGTTCGGCGTCCCACCCCAGCAGCCCCGAAACCACGTCCGCCGCCGCCACGGTCCGGCGCCCGGCCACCGCGAGCCGGGCGCCGATGCGGGTGTGCGGCGCCGAGATGTTCAACGCCGCGACCACCCGTCCCCGGAAGTCACGGATCGGCGCCGAAACGCCGGACAGACCGGGCTCGAACTCCTCCGCCACCTGGGCGAAACCGGCTTCCCGCGCCACCCGGATCGTCGCCCACAGCGACGGCAGCGAGACATGCCCGGGGAACCGCACGTAGAGCTCGTCGGGAGTCGCGTCGAACAGCAGCACGCGCCCCGCGGACGTGCGGTCGGCCGGCACGCCGCGGCCCTCCCACTCGTGGACGCGAAACGAGTGGCCCGACACCGACAGCAGCGTCAGCACCTCACGATCCCGCAGCACGCACAGGTGGCTCGTCTCCTCGAGGTCCGCCGAAAGCGAGTGCATCACGGACTCCGCCGCCCGCACCAGCCGATCCTCGCCACTCCGCGCGACGAGCGAGAACAGCCTGCGCCCCATGCGGTAGCGCAGGGTATCCGGATCCCGCTCGACCACACCCTCCTCCGCGAGCGCTCGCAGCGCCCGCGACACCTGGCTCTTCTCCCGCCCCGCCAGCTGCGCGAGCCGCACGACGCCCAGCCCGCCACAACGCTGCGCCTCACCCGAGGCGAGCGCCTCGAGCAGGTCGAGGTCACGACGCAAACCGTGCCCCGGCCGACGGCCGGTGGGTGACATGGCCGAACCCTAAACCGAGTTGGCCTGAGCGCAACTCACATTGCGATGTCCCACGCATCCTTGTCGGCGGCCCGAGCCGGCTCGTAGCGTCGGGGTCGATGAAGATCACCGCGATCACCCTCGACCGGCTGCGGTTGCCGCTCGAACCGCCGCTGTGCGCGGCGTGGGATCCCGAGCCGCGGCGGCACTTCGATGCCACGCTCGTGCGCGTCCACACCGACGAAGGCGTCACCGGCGTCGGCTCGGGGGACACAATGGCGGGGTTCGAGGCCGTGGCGCACCTGTTCGTCGGCAAGGATCCGCTGGACATCGTCCAGCACGTGAAGGCGATCGAGACCGCCAACTTCCACGGCGGCCGCTACTGGCCGCTCGAAGCCGCGCTCTGGGACGTCATCGGCCAGGTCGCCGGTCTGCCCGTCGCGGCGTTGTTCGGCAACGCCGCGCGCGCCCTGCCCGTGTACGCGTCGTCGGCGGAGCTGAAGTCCCCGGCCGAACGCGTCGAGGCCGCCCACCAGGCACGCGAAGCCGGGTTCCGCGCGCTCAAGATCCGCGTCGACCGTGCCCGCGCCGACGAGGGAGTCGAGACCGTCGCGGCCGTGCGCGAGGCGCTGGGGTCGGATTTTCACCTCATGGTGGATCTCAACCAGTCGTGGCGCATGGCCGGTGACACCGCGCCCGCCATCGACCTCGCCGCGACCCGACGGCTGGTGCGCCGCCTGGCCGAGCTCGACGTGTTCTGGGTCGAGGAGCCCTTGCCCTACGCCGATCTCGACGGGTTCCGCACCCTGCGCGCCGAGAACCCCGGCCTGCGCATCGCCGCGGGAGAAATGCACCACTCGGTGCCCGACCTGTTGTGCTATCTCGAACAAGACGTGCTCGACGTCTACCAGATGGACGCGGTTCTGGCGGTGGGAATGCACCGCGCTCGAACACTAGCCGAGGTCGCACACTTCAAACATCGCGCGTTCACCCCGCACAGCTGGACCAACGGCATCGGCCTGCTCGCGAACCTGGCACTGGCCGCGGGCGTCGGCGCCGGTCCGTACCTGGAGTTCCCGTACGACCCGCCGGGCTGGACCCCGCACCGGCGCGACTTCATGCTGGCCGAACCCCTCGCGATCACCCCCGACGGCGAGCTCGCCGTTCCGCGACAACCAGGGCTCGGCGTCCAGCTCGACGAGGAAGCGGTGGCCCGGTGGCGCCTCTGACTTGTCGACTTGTCCACCGCTGAAGAAGGGGGCGCACGTGGTGCGGGCCGAGTTCGGACCCGGCTTCGTCGACCGGCTACCGGAGTTCGCCGCCGAACTGGGCGGAACGCGGGTCTTCGTGGTGACCGACCGCGGGCTGCGCGCGACGGGAATCCTCGGCCGCGTCGAGAAGATCTTCGCCGCGGCCGGCGTCGAATGCGCAGCACACGAGGACGTCGGCCCCAATCCCGCGACGACGGAACTCGACCGCGGCGCCGCACGCCTGCGCGAATACGGGCGGTGCGTCGTGATCGCCCTCGGCGGCGGCTCGGCCCTCGACGCCGCCAAGGGAATCTCGCTGCTGGCCGGCAATCCCGGCTCGCACGCCGCCGACGCCGACGCGCTCTGGTCCGCCTCGGCCGGACTGCCGATCATCGCCGTGCCCACGACCTCGGGCACCGGCGCCGAGACCAACGGCTTCGGCGTCGTGGAGGATGTCCACTCCCGCCGCAAGCTCTGCCTCGGACACGACTCGGTCCGGCCGCGGATCGCCGTGCTCGACCCCGAGCTCACCCTCGGACTGCCCGCCGCGATCACCGCCGCCACCGGCCTCGACGCCCTCGTCCACGGTGTCGAATCCCTCGCCTCGCGCGGCGCCGACGCGGTCTCGGCCGCCGACGCCGCCCGCGCGGTCGCCCTCGTCGGCGAATGGCTCCCCGTGGCCCACCGCGACGGCGCGAACCTCGAAGCCCGCTCCCACCTCATGCTCGGCGCGCACCTCGCGGGCCACGCCCTGAGACGCTCCGGTCTCGGCCTGGTCCACGGTCTCGGCCACGCCATCACCGCCCGCACCGGCACTCCCCACGGCGTCGCACTCGCCGCCGTCCTGGAGGAAGTGATGACCTACACGGCCCCCTTCGCCGAAGCCGCCTACGCCACCGTCGCCGATTCACTCCGCGCCCCCGCCGCACAAGACGCACAAGAAGCCGTTGCCGCGATCTCCGCGGCCGTCGACCTCAAACGCCCGCTCCGTTCGTTCGGCCTCACCCAGGAAGATCTCCCGGCGGTGGCGTCGGCCGCCCTGGCGGACGCCGTGACGAAGAACGCCCCTCGCATCCCGGACCAGGCCGAGTCGAGGAGCTCCTCGCATCGGTCTACTGAGGACACAAAAAGAAACGCCGGACCCCACAGGGCCCGGCGTTGCCCCGATACAGACAACCTATCGCTTCAACCCGTGCTCGATCGCCTCCACGATCCGCGGCCGCAGGTCCGCCACGCTGACGATCGCGTCGACCGAGCCGACCTCGACGGCGCGCTGGATGCTGTGCACCCGGTCGAACTCGGCCGCCACCTGGCCGAGTTTCTCGGCCCGCACGGACGACTGCACCTCCACCAGCTCGGCCGCGGTCGCGGCCCGCTCGGCGCCGCTGAGCTCGCCGAGGCGGGCCTGCAGCGTCGACACACGTGGGTCGTTGGCCGTGCGGGTGTCGACCTCACCCGAGAACACCACCGCGGCGGCCGGCGCCCCGCCGAGCACCGAAGCGAACGAGCCCTCCAGCGCGAGCACCGTCATGTTCGGGTTGAGTGCCTTCGAGAACACCACGAACGCCCCACCGTGGTAGCGGGAGATCACGGTGAACACGATCGGACCGTCGAAGTTCACGATCGCGCGGCCGATCTCGGCGCCGTACTCGAGCTGCAGCTTGCGCATGGACTCGGGTGAGCCGTCGAAGCCCGACAGGTTCGCCAGCACCACCAGGGGACGGTTGCCGCTCGCCGAGTTGATGGCGCGGGCGACCTTTTTGGACGAACGCGGGAACAGCGTGCCCGCGGTGAACGCGTCAGGGCCGTCGGTGGGAGGGAACCCGCGGCGCGGCACGGCGCGCGACTCGATGCCCAGCAGGCACACGGGGTGCCCGCCGATGTGCACGTCCTGCACCGCCGCCGTGTCCGCGTCGGCCATGCCCGCCCAGCGTTCCAGCACCGGGTGGTCCTGATCGGACAGTGCGCGCATCACCGTGCGGATGTCGAACGGCTTCTTGCGGTCCGGGTTGTGCTCGGCCGAGAAGATCTGGCCCACCGTGGTGAAGTCGCTGTCGACGATCGCGTGCGGGAAGTCGGACATGTCGCGGTTCACCGGGTCGGCCGTCGCGGCGGTGCGCGGGCCGGGCTCGCCCGGGACGACGTAGGTGTGCGAGTAGTGCGCCATCAGCACGTCGCGCGCGCCCGCCAGGTTCGGCGCCCAGTACTGCGCCTGGCCGTTGGGGCCCATCACGCGGTCGTAACCGCCGATGCCGAAGTTGTCCTCGGCCGACACGCCGCCGGAGAAGTCGAGCGACTGCTTGCCGGTGAGCACCATCGCCGAGTCCGGCGTCATCACCAGGATGCCCTTGGTGTGCATGAGCATCGTGGCTTCGGCGTTCCAGTACGGCTGGCCGCCGACGGTGATGCCGGAGACGACGATGTTGATCTCTCCGCCGTCCTGGGTGAACTCGACGATCCGCTTGAGCGCCGCCGCGATCCAGTCCATGTTCTCCACACCGGAGTCCATGGAGATCTTGGCGCCGGACGACAACGCGAACCACTCGACCGGCACCTGCATCCGCTCGGCCAGGTCGAGCGCACCGATCACCCGCGCGCACTCCGGCTCCGCCAGCGCACCGAGGGACTTCGTCGGGTCACCGAGCAGCACCACGCGCGTGACGCCCTCGGGCACCCGGTCGGTCGGCGTGGAGACGACACCCGCGACGATGCCGGCCTTGTTGCGCCCCTTCGGCCGATCGACCGGCACGAGGGCGCCGCTGTCGTCGAGGTCGTGCTCGGTGAACGTGCCGCCACCGGCGAGCAGGTCGGTGAGCTCGTACGGGTACACGGTGTCGCGCCGCGCGGCGCGCAGCACCTTCTGCCGGTAGTCGTCCAGCGGCTGCACCGGTTCCCGCGGCGGCTCGCCGACGGACAGGCGCACACCCGAGCCCGCCTCGTTGCGGATCGTCACGGCCAGCTCGGTCAGCTCGCCTGTCTCGGGGTTGCGCCGTCGCGCCAGGAACTGGATCTCCTCGAGGCCCGCGCCCGCCGTGGACGGCAGCACGCGCTGGGCGAGCAGGTTCAGCTCGTCCATCGTGAGGTCGCTCGGCGGCCACACGTAGACGACGATCCGGTTGGTGTCGAAGCGTTTGCGCGCCGGGCGCTGCGCCTGCACGTTGCGGATCGCGTCGAGGCACGCGGCCAGCGTGTCCTCGGCCGCGGGCAGCGACACGAGCCGGCCGTCGGCCTCGCGCAGCGGCGTGAGGTCACGCACCTGCGCCATCGCCACCAGCCGCTCGTCGGCCGGGTTGGCCTTCGCCACGGACTTGAACAGGTACACCTCTTCGTCGGCCGACGGCAGGCGCGTGAGGTCGAACTCCTGCAGCCGCTCCAGCTGCATGCGCTCGGCCACGCGCGGGTGCAGGCCGCGGATCAGCCGGTCCTCCGCGAAACCTTCGGCGCCCCGGCGGAACGTGAAGTGGTGGTGCATCACCGCACCGCCACCACCGGCGACAGTGGTGGTGATGCGGTTGATCCCCTCGGGCAGCGGCTGCGCGGCAATGACCTCACCGAGGCGCGCGGCCATCGTGTCGGTGTCCGGCTGGTCGGCCCACGTCACGTAGATGTCGGCCACGGCGTACGTGCCGGTGCCGTTCGCCAGCTCACCGGCCGCACGCACCGCTGCGGGCAGGTGTTCGAAATCCACCGCCGTGGTGATCACGCGGGCGGGTTCGGCGTGCTCCGCGGTGACGAACACACACTCCGCGACTTCGCGACGTTCGATTTCGGACAGGCTCTTGTTGCCGTAGTAACGCCGGGTCAGCACCTCCAGCAGCGGCGCGGGGTCCGTGCCGGGCCGGCCGATGCGCTGGCCGAGCAGCCGTACCAGCGGTTCGGAGCTCGCCACCATGCCGGCGATGAGCTCGGCGCGGTCCGGCGCGTCGGGGTTCCGGTCGAGGTGGCGCAGGCTCCGGCGCACCTCGGCGTAGACCTCGGCCCGCGCGCGGCGCAGCAGCGGCTGGGCGAACCAGCGGAACACCACGCCACGGGCGATGTCGCTCACCGCCGGGTGGCGCACCTGCGTGGCGGCCACCAGGTGCTCCAGCGCCAGACCGGCCTCCTCCCGCAGGTCGCCGGTCGGCGGCGCCTCCGTGAGCCACTGCCGCAGCAGCGCCGTGATGATCGCGACGTCGGACGAGGCGCGCTGCTGGGCCAGGAAGATGCGGAACACCGCTTCCTCCAGCTCCGGCGTGCGCTCGAGGTCGGTCACCCCGTAGTGGCCGAGCACGCGGCGCAGGCGCGCCTGGAACGTCTCGGGCAGGCCGGCGCGCTCCACGTCGAGGCTCTGCAGGTACGCGTGCAGGTACTCGCGCGGGCTGTGCACCGGGCTGGCCGCGCTCACGTCCTCGCCCGCCGGCTTGTTGCGCGTGAGCTCCGACAGGTCGGCGAACACCCGCAGCAGCTCCACCTCGCTGGTCAGCGGCCGGGCGGCACCCAGGTCGGCCCGCGCGGCGAGGTACCCCGCGAGCGTGCGGCGCTGGTCGTGCGGGTCGACGTCGAACCCGAGCAGCAGGCTGCACAGGTCCTGCAGCCCGCGGTCCGCGCGGTCGGCGGGCGCGGTGGCCGTGGGTTCGGCGGGCAGCTCGATCTCCACGGCCTCGCCCGCGCCGGCGGCCTCCTCGGCTTCGTCCCCGTCGGCCAGCGGCTCGAGGCGCATCAGCGCGGCGCCGGTCTCGACCTGGCTGCCGACCGACACGGGCAGCTCACGCACCCGGGCCCGGAACGGCGCGCGCAGCACCGTCTCCATCTTCATGCTCTCGAGCACGAGGATCGGCGCGCCGCCGTCGACCTCGTCGCCGACCGCCAGCGGCGTCGCGACCACCAGCGCGGGCGCGGGGGAGCGGACGACGCCACCCTCGTCGCGGCTCACGCGGTGGGTGATGCCGTCGACCTCGACCAGGTGGGTCGGGCCGTGGGTGGCGGCGACGAGGCGGAACCGCGTGCCGTTCACGGTGATCTGGCCGCTGTGGGCGTCGAAGCGTTCGATCTCGACGTCGGCCGGGTGCACGTCGCCGCCGCCGCTGATGCCGACCCGGAAGCGCTTGGGCCCGATGCGCGCGACGCTCACGCGGTACGAGACACCCCGCAGCTTCAGGTCGAGCGGCCGTCCGCTCTCGAACTGCACCTGCGGCCGCCCGCCGCGCGCGGTGGACAGCAGCCGGACGCGGGCCATCTCCTCCTCGTCCTCGTAGGCCTCGATGGCCGCGGCGGCGAGCGCGATCGCGGAATGCTTGGTGGTGACCAGCCGGCCTTCGGCGCGCACGCGGTCGATCCAGCCCGTGTCGGCGCTCGCGTCGATCACCTCGGGCTGGTCGAGCAGGTCGAGCACGAAGCTCTTGTTGGTGGCGCCGCCCTCGATGATCACGGTGGTCTCGGACATCGCGCGGCGCAGGCGGGCGAGCGCCTGGTCGCGGTCGCGGCCGTAGGCGATGATCTTGGCGATCATCGAGTCGAAGTCGGCGGGGATCGTGTCGCCCTCGCTCACGCCGGTGTCGACGCGGATGCCCGGGCCCGCGGGCAGCAGCAGCCGCGCGATGTGGCCGGGCGAGGGGGCGAAGTCGCGGTCGGGGTCCTCGGCGTTGAGCCGCGCCTCCACGGCGTGGCCGAGCTCGGCCGGCTGCTCGCCTTCGAGCTTGCCGCCGCTCGCGACGTGCAGCTGCAGCCGCACCAGGTCGGTGCCGGTGGTGATCTCGGTGATCGGGTGTTCCACCTGCAGGCGGGTGTTCACCTCGAGGAAGGCGAACAGCTTCTCACCCGGGTGGTAGAGGAATTCGACGGTGCACGCGCCGCGGTAGCCCACCTTCACCGCGAGCCGCTCGGCCGAGGTCTTCAGCTCGGCCGTCTGCTCCGGCGAGAGGACCGGCGACGCCGACTCCTCGATGATCTTCTGGTTGCGCCGCTGCACCGAGCAGTCGCGCACGCCCAGCGCCCACGCGGTCTCGCCGTCGGAGATCACCTGGACCTCGACGTGGCGGGCGCCGGTGACCAGGCGCTCCAGGAACACGATGCCGCTGCCGAACGCGCGCAGGGCTTCCTGGCTGGTGCGCTCGTAGGCGTCGGTGAGCTCGTCGGCCGAGGACACCTTGCGGATGCCGCGCCCGCCACCGCCCGCCGTGGCCTTGAGCATGAGCGGGTAGCCGATCTTGTCGCCGGCCGCCAGCGCGTCTTCGAGCGTCGCGACCTCACCGCGGCTCCACGGCGCGACGGGCACGCCCACCTCTTCGGCGATCAGCTTCGCACCGATCTTGTCCCCGAGCTTGCGCATGGCGTCCGCGCTCGGCCCGACGAAGGTGACCCCCACCTTCTCGCACAGCTCGGCGAACGCCGGGTCCTCGGCGACGAATCCCCAGCCCACCCACGCGGCGTCGGCCTTCGTCTCGACCAGCGCCTGCTCCAGCTTCGCGAGGTCGAGGTACGGCCGTGCCGAGGCCGGCCCGAGCGAGTACGCGATGTCGGCTTCCCGCACGAACGTCGCGGACCGGTCGGCGTCGGTGTAGAGGGCGACCGTCTCGATCGGTGTCCCGGTCTCCGCGGAAAGATCTCGGACAGCGTGGATCAACCGCATTGCGGCTTCCCCGCGGTTCACGATGGCGACACGACTGAACACCGGACTGATCCTCCCAAGTACCCACGCACAGCAGGCGACGTCCGTCCCCGGATCGTCGCCTGTCTTCGCTTACACCCTGCTCCCTTACCGGCGGGTACACCAATGTCGTGCATGGCGCATGCCGGACCCGCTGCATTGTGGGAACCCGCCAAAAAGTTGCCCAGGCCACACCGCCGGGGCCCCGTTTCACACGAGGTCTGCCACAAACCACCCGGGAACCGTACGGCGTGCCGACCGGGGAAAGCACGGGAGTGCGGAGAGTGGCCGGCGTTTGTCGCCCCGCCGGTGCGTGATCGTCATCAGGTGTTCAATCCCGCCGACTGTAGTTTTGCTGCGAATAGTTCGATGCCGTACTATTTTGGGTTCGCGCTGCTTCGAGGAGGTCGAATGGGTTCCGCTGTGGATGCAGGAGGAGTTCGACAACCACTTCACGGTGAGTCCGGTGTGGACGGAGTTGCTCGCGGCGGAAGGGGAGCTTTCGGGGGTGGTGGAGTTTCCCTCGGGCGAGGAGGCGTGATTGCCTCGCTCGGGCGTAGGTTTTCGCAGATCCTGATGGTGTTCGGTCCTGTTTCGTTCGTTTCCGCACGCTTGCGGCGTAAGCCTTGACGCACTTGGGGGCGAGGGAGGTGCACGCACTCCTCGGGGAGAACGGGGCGGGCAAGTCCACCCTGATGAAGGTTCTCTCCGGAGAGGTGGCCCGCCGAGGAGGGGGCGATCCGGATCGGCGAGGTGCCGGTCCGGGTCGCCCGCCCGGCCGACGCGCAGCGGGCCGGTGTCGCGATGATCCACCAGGAGCTCGACGGCGTCGTCGCCGCGTACGTCGTGCCGGCGCTTTCCGTGGCGGAGGACGTGTTCCTCGGTCGTGAGCCGCATACCCGCTACGGCCTGCTCGACCGCAAACGCATGCTCCGCGAGACGAAGGCGCTGCTGGAGCGGTCCGGTGTGACCTCGACGCCACCACGCCCGTCGAGCGGTTGCGCACCGGCGAACAGCAATGGGTGGCCATCGCCAAAGCTCTGTCGCTGAACGCACAGACCCTGATCATGGGCGAACCCACCTCGGCGCTCTCCCCGCGCGAGGTTGAGCGATTGTTCGCAGTGATTGATCAGTTGCGCACATCCGGTGTTCCAACACCGTCCTGTCCGTGGTCGACGCGCTGGCCCGCTTCGGGTTCGTCGCCGCCGGGCGTGAGCGCGAAGCCGCACAACGCTCGGCCGAACGGCTCGGTGTCAAACTTCGCACATCGGCTGATCCCGTCGGGGCGCTGTCCGGCGGCAACCAGCAAACGGTGGTTCTCGGACGCGCGCTGCTCACCAAGCCACAACTGTTGTTGCTCGACGAACCGACCCGCGGCGTCGACGTCGGCGCGAAGGCCGAGATCTACCGGATCTTGGGAGAAGTCGCACAAACGGGTGTCGGAATCTTACTTGCGTCGTCCGAACCCGCGGAGCTTGTCGGAGTTTGCGACCGCGTGGTGGTGTTGCCTGGCGGCAAGACCGTGCACGAGCTCGACACCGCATTGGCGGGCGAGGGCGAGCTGCTCGCCGCGTCGATGGGAGACGTCCGGTGACCCGCCGCGCGATCCTCACGACGCTCTTGCGGCTCCAGAGCGTCTTCGGCCTCGTCGTGGTGTCCATCGCCGCGATCGTGTTCGCGCCCTCGAACGGCGGCGAGCTGGTGTTCCTCGAGAGCGGCAACCTGCTCAACGTCGTGCGCGCGATCTGCGAGATCGGCATCATCGCGGTCGGCATGACGCTGGTGATCCTCGTCGCGTGGTCTGGCCCGCATGTGGTCCGGCGGCGAGGGCGTGTCGATCACTTACGGCGACGGCCCGGGCCAGGCGCTGGTGCCGTTCTCTCTGCTGGGAGAGCGGACGTTCGACGGCACCGTGCCGATCCCCGCGCTCATCTGCGTGGTTGTCGCCGCGCTCGCCGTGGTGCTGCTGGGGGTGAGCGACTTCTCCCGTCACCTCTACGCGATCGGCGGCAACGAGAAGGCCGCGCGGCTTTCCGGCGTGCCCGTGGTGCGGGTGAAGGTGCTCGTGTTCAGGATCTGCTGGCCGCACTCGCCGGCATCGTCCACGCGGGACAGTTGAACTTCGGCGGCCCAACGACGGCGCCGGTTACGAGCTCAACGCGATCGCCACCGTGGTCATCGGCGGCACCAGCCTTCGGGCGAGCGCGGGACCGTGCTGGGCACGGTGGCGGGCGCGTTGCTGGTCGGCTGCAACGGGTGCGCCCGGGTCGGGCGCAGGCCGGGCCGTAGAGGGAAGGGAGACCCTCGGCCCCAACGAGGCGACGTCGCTCACCGGTGTTGTCAAGAAGGCTTATGAGCAAGGCATTGCCGTGCTCGTGCTCGACCGCAAAGTGGACGGTGACGCGTACACGTCGTTCATCGGCGCGGACGATGTGGACATCGAGCGCCAGGCGGGCGAGTGCTTCAAACAGCACCTGCTGCCCCAGGGCGGGAAGATCGTGGAGCTGAAGGGGCTCGCGGGTTCGACGCCGGCGAAGGAACGCGCCGAGGGTGGCATCAAGGCGGTGGAGGCCGGGCGGCTGTCGGCCACGTTCAGCTACCCGACCGGGGCGGAAGCCGTGGCCGCGGCGAAGAAGCTGCTCGTCGACTGTGGACAGCTGCCGAAGACGCAGAAGTTGCCGACGCGCCGGATCACCAAGGACAACGCGGCGCAGGCGTACGCCGAGCTCAACCCGGGCTCATGAGCCGCGTCGGCGTGCTGGCGATCACACCCTGGTTCAGGACGCGGCGAGGTCGCGGTGGGCCGGTCGGGCCGGTCTGTGCGGCGAGGCACACGGTGAACCGCCTCACGGTCGTCCGGGCCCGGGGGACCCCGTGACGGCGCCGAGCGTGGCACACCGGGCGGGCAGGCGTGCGGCCGGTAAAGCCAGGCTCTGCGGGCGTACTCGGCAGCTTGCGGACACCGATCGAGGACGCGCTTCATGCCGATGAGTGAGCACATGAGACGTCCGTCTCCACCAAAGGGGTGAAAGATCGGTTGTTGGGCAGCTCGTACTCTTACGGGGCGTTACTCATAGAGGAACATTCACGTTGAATCGTGAGTTGACTGCACCCGAGAACGACAAGAAGGAGGTACCGCCATGGGCACCGAGCCCCCCTTCGTCCACGCGACGATCGTCTTCGGGCTGCGCACGTTCGGGAGCGTTCCGCTGCCGGTGCGCGCTGACCTCGAGTACGACCCGTCGGACCCGTACGCCATCTCCGTCGGCTACCACGCCGGCCCCGGTGTCGTCCGCTGGCTCTTCGGCCGCGACCTGCTCGCCGACGGCCTGATCGCGCCGGCCGGCGACGGTGACGTCCGCGTGCGCCCCGCCGCCGACGACGCGCGCGTGGTCGTCGAGCTCAACGCCCCCGACGGTTCCGCCGTGCTCGAAGCCCCCGCCGACGAGCTCGCCGACTTCCTCGACCGCACCTACGACGAGGTCCCGGCCGGCGACGAGGCCCTGTGGTTCGACTTCGACGAGGAACTGGCGAAGCTGGCCCTGCGGGACTGAGCTGCCGCGCCACTGGGGAGGGCCGCCCGTGCGGTCAGCCCCGCTGCCCGGCCCACCGGACGGCGGGACCCATCGCACTCCCGGCGGCCACGAACACCGCACCCACCAGCAGCCAGCCGGGGGTGCCCCACTGCATCACCACCGTGCTGAGCAGCGCCGGACCCGCCATGCGGGCCACGGACGTGCCGGTGCCGAAGAACCCCTGGTACTGGCCCTGGCGGTCGGCGGGTGCGAGGTCGAAGCCGATTTCCCACGTCCCGGCCGACTGCAGCATCTCGCCGAGGACCTGGAGCAGCGCGCCGGCCACGAGGACCACGGCGGCGACCGTCGCGGACGAGCCGGTGGCCGAGAGCGCGAAGGCGACGCAGGACGCGGCGAGCAGCACCCCCGAGTGCCGCACGAGCCGCGTCGCCGACCGCAGGCCGGTGACCCGCGTCGCGACGCGGACCTGACCGAGCACCACCACGATCGTGTTCAGCACGAACAGCGCCGAGACCGTCCACTCGGGAGCGGCGGTGCGCGCAACGATCCACAGTGGAATCGCGACGCTCAGCAACGGCATGCGCAGCAACAGGATCGCGTTGAGCAGGGTCACGAGCGCATACGGCCGGTCGCGCAGCACGGCCAGCGCGGGTTCGCCCTTCACCCGCGGCACCGGCGCCACGGCCGGCAGCAGGCGCAGCAGCGCCGCCGACACCACGAACGCGGCCGCGTCGAGGGAGAACGCCGCGACGTAGGCGCCGGGCGTGTCGGCCAACAGCGCGAGGCCGCCGAGGCCCGCGCCGATCGCGAGGCCCGCGTTCCCCGCGGACTGCAGGTGCGCGCGGATTCGCGTGCGCCGGCCCGGTTCCGCCACTGTGGCCAGCAGCGCCTGGCGCACGGCGCCCACCCCGCACTGACCGGTGGCGTAGCAGCAGGCCGCGAGCGTGAACGTCCACGCCGACCCCGCGAAGAGGAACGCGGTGATCGCCAGGCCGGTCGCCAGCGACAGCAGCACGGCGGCTCCGCGTGCACCCCGGCGGTCGGCCGCGTGCCCGAGCGGCACGCCGGCGACCGTGCCGACCGCCCACCCCAGCGTGAGTCCCAGCCCGACCTGGCCTGGTGTCAAACCGACAACACGCGTGAAGTACAGGACCGAGCAGGTGAGAAAAGCCCCATCGCCCAGGGAGGCGGCCAGCTGGGCCGCCGCGAGCAGCCGGCCGGGCCGCGAGCCGGTTACGGCCCCGGAGCGCTCGATCGTTGTCATGCGCGGGACGTTAAAGGGGCTTTTGGCCCTGCACCAGAGCCAATTCTGAGCGGCCTGACCGGGCCAATGTAAGCTGCCTGAGGTGGACTTCCACGTAACGCTCACCGGGCGCGGCGACCTCGGCACCCACATCTACCGCGAGCTGCGCGACGCGATCCTCGACGGCCGCCTGCGGGCCGGCGAACGCCTCCCACCCACCCGTGAGCTGGCCCGCAGTCTCTCGGTGTCCCGCAACACCGTCGCCGTGGCCTACGACCGGCTCACCGCCGACGGGTTCCTCGCCGGGCGTGTCGGCTCCGGCACCTTCGTGTGCGCGGTGGTCCCCGCCGGCCGCGACCGTCAGGCACCCGCCGGCTCGGCGCTGCGGCCGCGAACAGTGTGGCGGGCGGCGCCCCCGCCCGAACCCGAACCCACCGGCGCCGAACCGGAGTACGACTTCCGCGTCGGTATCCCCGACGCCCGCCTGTTTCCGATGCAGACCTGGCGCCGGCTGGTGTCCGCGGAGCTGCGCGGCACCGGTTTCGCCCACTACGGCGACCCCGCGGGCCACGCCGGGCTGCGGGCGGCGATCGCGCGCCACGTCGGCGTCTCGCGATCCGTGCGAGCCGATGCCGAAGACGTGCTGGTGACCCACGGCGCGCAGCAGGCGCTCGACCTGCTGTGCCGCGTGCTGCTCGAACCCGGCGACCGCGTCGCCGTGGAAGAACCCGGTTACCGCATGGCGCGGCTGCTGTTCCGGTCGCACGGCGCCGAGGTGGTCGGCGTGCCCGTGGACGGCGAAGGACTGCGGGTTTCGGAGCTGCCCGCGCGCAGGCGCCTGGTGTACGTGACACCGTCGCACCAGTTCCCGCTCGGCACGCCGATGTCGCTCGCGCGCCGCACCGCGCTGCTCGACTGGGCCGAGCGCGCGGGCGCGATCGTGATCGAGGACGACTACGACAGCGAGTTCCGCTTTTCCGACCGGCCGCTCGAACCACTGCAGAGCCTCGACCGCGCGGGGTGCGTCGCCTACGTCGGCTCGTTCTCCAAGACGCTGCTTCCCGTGCTGCGCCTGGGTTTCCTCGTCGCGCCCCGCTCGTTGCGCGACGCGCTGCGCCACGCCCGGCAGCTCGCCGACTGGCACGGCGACCACCACACGCAGGCCGCTCTCGCGAGGCTGCTCGACGAAGGTCTCTTCGCCCGGCACATCCGCAAGGCGACCCGGGAGTACGCAGCGCGCCACGAGCAGATCACGACCCTGCTTCACGAAGAGTTCACCGGATTGCTGGAACCCGTGCCGTCGGCAGCCGGCTTGCACCTGTGTGCACTGTCCGAAGTGGACATCGAACCCGCTGTCGCGCGGGCGAACCGGGCCGGCGTCGGCGTGCAGACACTGGCGAGCCTGTGCGGCGCACCTGCGCCGTCCGGGCTCGCCCTCGGGTACGGCGCCGTGTTGCCCGAAAAGATCGGCGAAGGGCTCGCCGTGTTGAGACACGTGTTCGACGGGGGTTGACCTCACCGCCCACTGGCGTACCGTCGAAGGCGTTGGCTGTTGTTCAGACACGTGCTCCGGTCAGCGCCCCTGCAGATCCCTGCGAGAGGAGCGCACCATGAACACCCCGCTTTCGTCCGCGGTATCGATTCCGGCGGAGCTCACCATCACCACCACCGACCACGACGGCATCCGCGTCGTCACCCCGGTGGGGGACCTCGACGCCGCGACGGCCTCCGAGTTCGCCGAAGCGCTCACCGACGCGGCCCGCCTCGGCGTGCCGGTGGTGGCGGACCTCTCCCGCGTGGAGTTCCTCGGCTGTGCCGGTATCCGGGCCTTGTTCGCGGCCCACGATCGAGCCATTTCGTTCACCGTCGTGGTCGACGGCGTGCCCAGCGTGCGCCGCTGCCTCGACGTCACCGGAGCGTCGGCCAAGCTGGCCGTGCTCACGACGCTCGCCGAAGCTGTCACGTCCTGAAGAGGTTTGCGGTCCGGAACCTCGGGTAGGCCGTGATCATGACTGCTCACACGACGAACGTGCCGAACATCGAGCTGAACAACGGTGTGCGCATTCCGCAGTTCGGGTTCGGCGTGTTCCAGATCCCCGAAGACGACACCGCCGACGCCGTGCGCAGCGCGCTCGAGGCCGGGTACCGCCACATCGACACCGCGCAGATGTACCGCAACGAAACCGGAGTCGGCGAGGGCATCAAGAACTCGGGTGTGCCCCGCGACGAGGTCTTCGTGACCACGAAGCTCGCCAACGACGCCCAGGGCCACGACAATGCCATCAACGCGCTCGAGGGCAGCCTGCGCCGGCTGGGCCTCGAGTACGTGGACCTGTACCTGATCCACTGGCCGTTGCCGCACCAGGACAAGTACGTGCGCACCTGGGAAGGTTTCGAAGAGCTGCTGCGCGCCGGCAAGGCGCGCTCGATCGGCGTGTCCAACTTCCAGGTCGAGCACCTCGAAGAGCTCGCCCGCCGGACCGGCACGGTGCCGGCGGTGAACCAGATCGAGTTGCACCCGGCGTTGCAGCAGACGGAACTGCGTGCCTACCACCGCGCCCACGGCATCGCGACCGAGGCGTGGAGCCCCCTCGCGCAGGGCGCCGTGCTGTCCGACCCGGTGCTGACGGAACTGGCCGGCAAGCACGGCAAGACCACCGCGCAGGTCGTGCTGCGCTGGCACCTGCAGCTGGGCAACATCGTGTTCCCGAAGTCGGCGACGCCCGCGCGGATCCGCGAGAACATCGACGTGTTCGATTTCGAACTCTCCGACGCGGACATCGACGCGATCGGCAAGCTCGACGCCGACCACCGCACGGGCCCGCACCCCGACACCTTCCGCGGCTGAACCGGACCCACCGAGGGTTTTCTTCCCCTGGTCGAGGGGTAGTTCTGAAGGAGAGGCCGGAAGGAGGGTGCCGGGATGAGCACCGAAGCGTACGTGTCGTTCCTCGCCATCGGCGTGGTGCTCGTGCTGATCGACGGGCAGATCATCTACCGGAGCGGACGCGGATACCTGGAGAGTTCCTACGGTGACCCGGCCGCGGGCGCGTCGATGACCCGGCTGGTCACGGTGTTGTTCCACCTGGTGACGCTGGGGCTGCTGGCGCTGCTGTCCACGATTCCGCTCGGCGACAGCGATCTGCCCGGCGTGGTGGGCCGCGTCGGCGTGTTGCTGCTGGTGCTGGCGATTATGCACGCGATCACGCTGGCCGTGCTGGGCCGCATCCGCGGCGAGCAGGTCGGCGAGGCCGTGGTGAACCGGAGGATCTCGCGCCGTGAGGCCGAGGAGCGCGGCGTGGCGATGACCACCGCGGTGCCGGCGCAGGAGGCGAGCTACCCGTCGAGCTACCCGGACGTGAGCCCGCCGCTGGAACACCGCGCACCGTAGTGAGCCGTGCCTCAGACTTTCGAGTACGAACCTGAGGAGCGAACGGATGAACAGACCCGTGGTCGAAATCGAACGCGAGCGCAAGTACGAAGTCGCGCAGGACGTGGTGGTCCCCGAGTTCGTCGGCGGCGGGACGGTGCGGGGGCAGGACGCCCCAGCCGAGAAGCGGCTCGACGCGACCTACTACGACACGGCCGGGTTTGCTCTGGTCCGCGCCGGGATCACGTTGCGCCGGCGCAGCGGCGGGCACGACGCGGGGTGGCACCTCAAGCTGCCCGTCGGACCCGACACGCGCGAAGAGCTGCAGGTGCCGCTGGGCGAGGACGGCGAGCTGGTGCCGCGCGAGCTCGACCGGCTGCTGCGGGCCCACACGCTGGGCCGCAAGCTGCTGCCGATCGCGCACCTGAAGACCGAGCGGTTCGAGCACCGGCTGACCGACGCGTCGGGCCAGGTCGTGGCGACGGTGACCGACGACCACGTGACCGGCGAGGTCGGCGGGAAGACCGCGCGCCTGGACCGGTGGCGCGAGTTCGAGGTGGAGCTCGAGGGTGACGCCGCACCCGAGCTGCTCGACGAGCTGGAAGGCACGCTGGTCGAGGTCGGCGCCCGGGTGTCGGTTTGGCCGTCGAAGCTGCGGCGCCTCGTCGGCGACCGCGTGCCGAATGGACGGCCGGTGGCCAGGAAGCCTTCCGCGCGCGGGGTCGTGGGCGACTACCTGCGGGAGCAGTTCGCGGCGTTGCAGCGCGCCGACGTCGGGGTCCGCCGTGACGTCGAGGACTCCGTGCACCAGTTGCGGGTGGCTTCGCGCAAGCTGCGGAGCGCGCTGGGGACGTTTTCGTCCATTGTGGACGACGGACGGGTGCCGGGTGTGCGGCGAGAGCTGAAGTGGCTGGGCGGTGAGCTGGGCCCGGCCCGCGATGGCGAAGTGGTCGAGGCGCTCGTGCGCGACTGGGTCGAGGGGGCGGATGCCGAGCTCGTGGTCGGGCCGGTGGACCAGTACCTCACGCGGCGGTTCTCCCGGGAGGCGGTGGAAGCGCGCGAGAAGGCGTTGGCCGCGCTGGAGGGCAAGCGGTACCTCAGGTTGGTGCGGGAGCTGGACGAGGTCGTCTCGGGCGTTTCCGCTGGACGCGGGTCTGGCTCGGCGAAGAAGGAGCTGCGCAGACCGGTGCGCAAGGCCGCGCGGAAACTGCGGAAGGCGGAGAAGGCCGCACGCGGGCTGTCCGGGGAAGAGCTGCAGCTAGCGTTGCACGAGGTGCGCAAGAAGGCCAAGCGCGCCCGCTACGCGGCCGATGTGGTGCGGCCCGTGTTCGGTGGCAAGGTCCGGGCGTGGCGCAAGAACGTGAAGCGCGTGCAGCAGGTGCTGGGCGACCACCAGGACTGGGTGGTGGCCGGCCCGGTCGTGTACCGGCTGGGTGTCGACGGGCGTGACGAAGGGGTCGGGTTCTCCTTCGGTGTGCTGTACGGGGCCGGCGGGGGAGTGCGGGCCGGGTTGCGGCGCGAGTTCGCGGGCCGGTGGAAGCGGCTCGACAACGGCACGGCGCCGAGCTGGCTGTAGCCCGTCGGGCGGAGGTGACCACGAGTGAAGGCCGGGTGCCGGGGCGCCCGGCCTTCGTCCATGCGTGGGGACGAATTCGCGGTGCGGTTGAACCGCGGGCCCGCGCCGTCCGTGTTGCTGGGTGAGAGCGGCGTTGTGAGGAGGGCAAGTGCGGGGTCAGCCGGCGGGTGACGTGGTCGCGTTCGTGCTGCCGGGCAACGTGGACGACGTCACGGAGCCCAGTGGGGGCAACACTTACGACCGGCGGATGTGCGAGAGCCTGCCCGGTGTGGGGACGCCGGTGCTGCAGGTCGCGGTGCCGGGCTCGTGGCCCGAGCCGGGGCCGACGGGACGCGCGCGGCTGGCGCGGGCGCTCGCGGCGCTGCCCGATCACACGACGGTGCTGATCGACGGGCTGGTCGCGTGCGGGGTGCCCGAGGTCGTGGTGCCGCACGCGCGGCGGCTGCGCCTGGGCGTGCTGGTACACCTGCCGCTGGCCGACGAGACCGGGCTCGACCCCGGGCACGCCGCGGAGCTGAACGCTTGTGAACGCGAGACGCTGCGGGTGGTGCGCCAGGTCGTGGCGACGAGCCCGACCGCAGCGCGCACGCTGGTCCGCCGGCACGGTCTCCGGCCGGCGACGGTTTCCGTGGTGGAGCCGGGCGTTGACCCGGCGCCGCCGGCGTCGGGCACCGACGGGGTGTCGCGGCTGGTGTGCGTGGCTGCGGTGACCCCGCGCAAGGGCCAAGACGTGCTCGTCGAGGCACTGGCCCAGGTGCCCGACGTCACCGTGGACTTCGTCGGTTCGCTGACGCGGGCGCCGGAGTACGTCGACGAGCTGCGGTGGTCCGTCGACCGCCTCGGCCTGGGCGATCGCGTCACGTTCAGCGGGCCGAGGGCCGGCGCCGAGCTCGACGCGGCCTACGATCGCGCTGACCTGGTGCTGCTGCCCTCGCACGCGGAGACCTACGGCATGGTCGTCACCGAAGCCCTGGCGCGCGGCATTCCCGTGGTGGCCAGCGAGGTCGGCGGCGTGCCGGACGCGCTCGGCCGCTCGTCGGACGGCGCGGTGCCCGGCCTGCTGGTGCCGCCCGGCGACCCGGACGCGCTGGCGTCCGCGCTGCACAGCTGGGTGACCGACGCCGAGCTGCGGCATCACCTGCGCACCGCGGCGCTCGGCCGCGGCAGCACGCTCGAAGAGTGGGACGGCGCGGCCCGCCGGCTCACCGAAGTCCTATCCCGCTGGCGTTCGATCCCGATCAAGGTGGCCTGATGCGTACGTTCTGGTCGTGGTTCCGAATCCTGGCCGGGTTCGCGATCATCGGGGTGCTGGCGTGGCGCCTCGGCACCGACGCCTTCCTCGACGGCCTGCGCGTGATCGGCCTGGCGCCGGTGCTGGCCGCGCTGGCGATCGGTGTGCTGACCACCGTGGTGAGCGCGTGGCGGTGGCGCGTGGTCGCTTCACGCCTCGGCCTGCGGCTGCCGCTGCGGCGCGCCGTGGCGGACTACTACCGCGCGCAGTTTCTCAACGGTGTGCTGCCGGCGGGCATCCTCGGCGACGTGCACCGCGCGGTCGAGCACGGGCGGCAGTCCGGTGACGTGGCGCGCGGCGTGCGGGCCGTTGTCCTGGAACGCGCAGCCGGACAGGTCGTGGTGGTGGCGGCCGGACTCGCCGTGCTGGTTTTCCGGCCGGCCGTGTTGCCGGCGTTCGCCCACGATGTGCTGACGGTCGCGGGTGCCGGTGTTCTCGTGGTCGCGATCGTGGTGCTGACGGTCGCGTGTACCACCGGGGACCGCTGGCTGTTCAGCACGTCGAAGTGGCGGCGGGGCTTCGCCGAGTCGATGGCCGACGTGCGCGCGGGGCTGCTGGGGCTGCGGACGTGGCCGCGGGTCACGGCGTTGTCGCTGGTGGCGCTGGCGGGCCACCTCACGTTGTTCGTGGTCGCGGCGCACGCGGCCGGGGCGACGGCGTCGCTGATGACGTTGCTGCCACTGCTGGTGCTGGCGCTGCTGGCGATGGGGCTGCCGATCAACGTCGGCGGGTTCGGGCCGCGGGAAGGCGTCGCGGCGCTGGCGTTCGCGGCCGCGGGGCTGGGCGCGCAGGAGGGCGTGACGGTCGCGGTGGTGTACGGGCTGCTGGGGCTCGTGTCGACGGCTCCGGGCGGGGCGGTGTTGCTGGTGCAGTGGGTGGGCTCGCTGCGGCGGCGGCCGGTGGTCGCCGAGACGCCGGTTGTCGCCCATGCTCGGGTGCCGGCGCACTCCGCCGCCTGACGGTTCCGCTGCGGTCGACCGCAGGGTAATCTTGCTAGACAAAATTCACCTGACAAAAGTACTTGACCGTCGCGCCGAAGACGAGGAAAGGTGTCACCCGTCCAACCGGCGTCCGCTTCAGGGCGCCCTTCGGAGGGAGACAGAGTGCGGATCGCGGTCGTCGGCCTGGGAGTCATGGGCCTCCCGATGTCGCTCAACCTGGTCGAGGCGGGCTTCGACGTCGTGGGCTTCACCCGTACCGCGGACAGAGGCCGTCCGCTGGCCGAGGGCGGTGGCGCGCTCGCCCCCTCGCTCGCCGAAGCCGTGTCCGGTGCCGACGCCGTGGTCACGGTGCTGCCGGACAGCCCCGACGTGCAGGCGGTGTATGCCGACGTCTTCGAGGCGGCCGCCGAGGGGACGCTGCTGGTCGACATGAGCACCATCCGGCCGGACGTGGCGCGTGAGCTGCACGAACGCGCTGCCGAGCGGTCGATGCCGATGCTCGACGCGCCCGTGAGCGGCGGCGAGGCCGGCGCCAAGGAAGGCAAACTGTCGATCATGGTCGGCGGCGCGCCCGAGACGCTGGAGCGCGCGCGGCCGCTGCTCGAGGCGATGGGCACCACGATCGTGCTGGTCGGCGGCCCGGGCAGCGGGCAGACGGTGAAGGCCGCGAACCAGCTGCTCGTCGCCGGCACGCTGCAGCTCGTGTCCGAGGCGCTGGTGTTCCTCGAGACCCACGGCGTGGACCTGGCCCCGGCCCTCGACGTGCTCGGCGGGGGGCTCGCGGGCAGCACGGTGCTGGCTCGCAAGGGCCAGGCGATGCTGGCGGGCGAGTTCGCCCCGGGCTTCCGGGTGGACCTGCACCACAAGGATCTGGAGATCTACCGTGCGGCGGCGCGCGCCAACGGCGTGTTCTCGCCGGCGGGTGCGCTGGTGGGGGAGCTGATGGCGTCGTTGCGTGCGACCGGTTCCGGCGACCTGGACCACTCGGCGCTGCTCAAGCAGGTGGCGGCGCTCTCAGGCGTCGAGAAGTGGAGCGCGTGATGGGTGAGAAGCTGCGGCTCGTCGCGAACGTCTCGCTGTTGTTCGCGGAAGTTCCCTACCTGCAACGCTTTTCGCGCGCGGCGGCCGCCGGGTTCACGGCCGTGGAGACGTGGTGGCCGTGGCCGGTCGCCGTGCCCACCGCGGGGGAAGTCGACGTGTTCGTCTCCGCGATCTCCGACGCCGGCGTCACGCTCACCGGTCTCAACCTGTTCGCCGGCGACATGCCCGGCGGCGAACGCGGCATCGTCTCGAACCCCCTGCGCCGTGAGGAGTTCGCGGCGAACCTCGACGTCGTCGTGGCCATCGCCGAGCGCACCGGCTGCCCCGCGTTCAACGCCCTCTACGGCCAGCGCGCCGACGGCGGCGACCCGGCCGAGGAGGACGCGGTCGCCCGCGACCAGCTGGCGACCGCGACCCGCCGCCTCGGCGCCGTCGGCGGCACCGTGCTGGTCGAACCCCTCGGCCGCGGCCTCAACGGCGCCTACCCCCTCACCACCGCAGCGGACGGTGTGCGCGTGGTGGAGCAGGCCCGCACCGACACCGGCGCGGACTCCATCGGCCTGCTCTTCGACACCTTCCACCTCACCACCAGCGGCGACGACCTCCTGAAGGTCATCGACACCCACGCCGCCCTCATCGCCCACGTCCAGCTCGCCGACGCCCCCGGCCGTGGCCAGCCGGGGACCGGCGACATCGACTTCGCCGCGGTCACCGAGCGCCTCTGGAACTCCGGTTACCGGGGCAATGTGGCGGGCGAGTACAAGCCGACCGTGGTCACGGAGGAGTCGCTCGGGTGGCTTGAGGGAGTTCCCCGGCTGGGCTGGTGAACGACGAGTCGCGACGTCGGCGGGGCTGATGCCTGCCGACGTCGTGATCCCGGCTGTACCGACCGGAACCGGCCTCAGACCGGCACCCCGGCCCCCTTCGCCGCGTCTGCCAGCAGCATGTCGCGGCAGCCGTGCAGGTCGGCGCGCATCGCTTCTTCCGCGATGCCCGCGTCGCCCTCGCGGATGGCGTCGATGATGGCCGCGTGGCGGGCCGTGAGCTCCACGAGGTCGGTGGAGGTGGTGCGGCGGACCTGGGCGATGCAGAGCTGCGCCTCGCCCATCACGGTGCCGTGCATGCGCTGCAGGCGGGGGCTGCCGGTGGCCGCGACGAGCGCGCGGTGGAACGCGACGTCGGCCTCGGTGTGGTCGGAGTGCAGGGACTGCTCGGCGGCCAGGCGCATCATGTTGAGCGCCTGCTGGGCGTCGGACGGCACGGTGCCGGTCTCGGCGAGCGTGCGGACCGCCAGTGTCTCCACGGGTTCGCGGCTGAAGTAGATGTCGCGGATGTCCTCAGAGGACAGTTGCGGCACGATCGAGCTGCGCCGGGGACCGCGGCGCAGGAGTCCTTCGGCGACGAGGCGGTCGAGGCCGGCCTTGGCGGTGGGGCGCGCGACGTCGAAGCGGCTCGCGACCCACGCTTCCGTGAGCCGCAGACCGGGTGCGACCTCGCCGCGGATGATCTGCTGGCGAAGTGCGTCGCTGAGCGACTCGGTCAATGACGGTGATCCGAGTACCGACGACACCGCTGGCACCTCCTGTGGTCGAGCTCCTCGTGTGTCGCCGCCCCCAGCTGCACCGGCGCCGCAACCCCACGCCCCGGCCAGGGTCGGGCCGGGAAACGACAGCGCCCCCAGTGTAGGCGAGCGCGCACTGGTCCAGCCGGACGAGGTACGACAAGTCCGGCTCTGCAGAAATACTTGTCAGACAAAATTGGTCAGTCAAGTACTTGACGCATACCGAACCGGTGGGGCACTGTGAGCGCTGCTCGACAGGCAGCTCAACAGTGCCGTTGGACTGAGGAGTCCCCCAGTTTTCCGGCCAGCGCGGCGGCTTCCGCAGGCCGAGTGCGCGGTTTTGGCCCGCAACACGTCGAAGCCCGCCTCCGCCAGCAGCCGGTGCACCTCGTGCTCGGCCACCACGTCGCCGCTCGACACCACCCGCCGCCGGGCTGTCGGGCCGGATGGACGTGGCCGTGACGGGCTCGGTCATCACGGCGATCGGACCCGACCTCGACCGTCTTGGTGCGGGGCGCGTCGTGGACGTGTCCGGAAGCCTCGTCACGGCGGGGCTTGTGGACCTGCACACGCACGTTTTCGCGTCCGGCTCGGCGCTCAGCGTGGACCCGGACGTCGCCGGTGTGCTCTCGGGCGTGACGACGGTGGTCGACGCGGGCAGCTCGGGTGCAGCGAACTTCGCGGAGTTCAAGGCGGTGCTGTCCTCCTGCCGCACCTCGGTGGTGCCGTTCGTCCACATCGGACGCCGTGGTCTCGCGGTGAAGCCCGATGTGTCCACAGTGGACGATCTCGACCCCGGCGGCGTGCGCCGCGTGCTCGCCGAGAATCCCGGCCTGGTGCGGGGGATCAAGGTGCGCATGGTGTCACCCGCGCTGCAGGGACCCGGGCTGGACATGCTCCGGACGGCCCGCGCGGTGGCGCGGGAGGCGGGCGTGCCGCTGATGGTGCACGTCGGCGACATCGGCGGGATGGCCGGCCCGCGCGTCGGCCCGGAAACCCTGGACCTGCTCGACGCCGGCGACATCGTCACGCACGTGTTCACGGCCAACCCGGGCGGCGTGCTGGACGCCGACGGCGTGGTCCTGCCCGAAGCCCTGGCCGCCGCCTCGCGCGGCGTGCTCTTCGACTCGGCGCACGGCTGCAAGAACCTGTCGTTCGATGTCGCCCGCCGCGTGCTCGACCAGGGGATCCCGCTGCACGCGGTGAGCACGGACATGACGCTGACCGGCCACGGCGAGATCGTCTTCAGCCTCACGGAGGTGCTCAGCCGTTACCTCGCGCTGGGCTTCTCGGTGCCGGAGGTGATCGCGATGGCCACCTCGGGCCCCGCCGCGGCCGCCGGCATCGCTTCGCACGCCGGACGGCTTGCGGTCGGGCGCCCGGCCGACCTGTCGGTGCTCGATCTCGTGTCGGGGGACTGGTCGGTGTCCGATTCGGTCGGTGCCTCGCTGAGGTTGGACCGCGCGTTCGTACCGGTGCTCACAGTGCGCGCGGGCGAGGTCGTTTCGCCGGGGGCGGCGCCGCATCCGTGGGGCTGGGCGCCTACGCCGACTCCGACGGAGGTCGCGAACGTGTGCTGAGCGCTCAGCTCGCGTCGAGCCGAGCCTCGGCGCGGGTCGGCTGGAACAGCTCGATCGGGTTGCCCGACGGGTCGTCGACCAGGACCTGCCGGCCGCCGACGCCCTCGATGACCGGGCCACGCATCGGCACGCCGGCGCGGTGCAGGCGGGCGACGACCGCGTCGAGGTCCTCGACTTGCAGTGAGAAGCGGTTCCACCCGCCCGGTGCGGGGACGCGGCCGTCGGGCATGGCCTGGCTGCCGCCGCCGGGGCCGCCGCCCGGGGCGCTCAGCGTCAGGCGCAGGTCGCCGTGGGTGAGCATGGCGAAGGTGGGCGCCGGGTGCATCACCTCGGTGAACCCGAGGTGATCGCGGTAGAACGCGATCGCGGCGTCGACGTCGTGGACGATGTAGCGCACGTTGACTGTGCCCATGGTCAGCCTCCCGAGGAGGCCAGGTTACGCCCGGCTGAACCGCGCGCCCCACTCTCGAACCCGCTCGCGCAGCTCCGGTGGTGAAACCACCTGAAAATCCGCGCCCACCACGCCGAGCGCCAGGGTCGGCCAGTCCAGCGAGTCGGCCGTCATCAGGACGCGGCAGCGTTGCGCGTCGAGCTCTTCGACCGTGCTCCACTGCCCGATGCGGGAGCGCACGTCGGCGGCCGGTGCGTCGACCACGACCTCCACGCGGTACGGCCCGACCGCGGTCTCGAGGCCGGTGCGGACGAACTCGGCGGCGTCGGGCGCGGGCAGCTCGCGCGGGCGGAACGGCACGCCTGTGCTCTGCGGCGCGCAGAGCCGGTCGACGCGGAAGCTGCGCCAGTCGTGCCGGGTGAGGTCGTAGGCGACGAGGTACCAGCGGCGCCCGACCGGCACGAGCCGCAGCGGCTCGACGTGGCGGTCGGTCTGCCGGCCGTTCGCCGCGGTGTAGGCGAACCGCACGCGTTCGCTGTCGCGGCAGGCCAGCGCGAGAGTGGTGAGCACACCAGGGTCGACGCTCGGGCCGGGCGCGCTGGTCCAGTCCAGCGGCACGGTCATCGCGCGCAACGCGTCGACCCGCCGCCGCAGGCGCGCCGGCATCACCTGCACCACCTTGGCCAGCACCCGCAGCGACGACTCGGCGATGCCCTCGACCGAGCCCTGAGCGGCCGCCTGCAAGCCGACCGCCAGCGCCACGGCCTCCTCGTCGTCGACGACCAGCGGCGGCAGCGTGGCGCCGGGTGCGAGCTGGTAGCCGCCGTCGACGCCGCGCTGCGCCTCGACGGGGTAACCCAGCTCGCGCAACCGGTCGACGTCGCGGCGCAGCGTGCGCAGCGACACCTCCAGACGCTCGGCCAGCTCGGGGCCGGGCCAGTAGCGGTGGGTCTGCAGCAGGGACAGCAGCCGCAGCGTCCGTGAGCTCGTGTTGGCCATGAATCCAGATTCTCCCGCATTGCGGCCAGAAAGTGGCCGGAATACGGATTACCTTGGCTTTCGAAGGCACCAAAGGTGTCAAATGCACCAAACCCCCCAACGAGAGGACACCGCCGTGAACGAGACCCTCGCGACCGACGTGACCACGGGCGAGCGCGCCGACCTGCTGGAGATGCTCACGAAGCACCGGCACTTCCTGCGGTTCACCACGCGGGACCTCACGGACGAGCAGGCCGGGCTGCGGCCCACCGCCAGCGAGCTGTGCCTCGGCGGCCTGATCAAGCACGTGGCTTCGGTGGAGCGCGGCTGGGCCGAGTTCATCGTCACCGGTCCCTCGGCCATGCCGGACTTCTCGCAGATGACCGAGGCCGACTTCGCCGAGCGCGCCAACGAGTTCAGCATGCTGCCCGGCGAGACGCTCGAGGGCGTGCTCGCGAACTACGCCGAAGTGGCCGCCAAGACCGACGAGCTCGTGGCGACCGTGCCCGACCTGGGGGCCACGCAGCCACTGCCCAACGCGCCGTGGTTCCCGGAGAACGCGAGCTGGTCGGCGCGGCGGGTGTTCCTGCACATCATCGCCGAGACCGCGCAGCACGCCGGCCACGCCGACATCCTGCGCGAGTCCCTCGACGGTGCGAAGAGCATGGGCTGAGCGGCGTCACGGCGCCGCGCGGTCGATCGCCTGCGCGGCCCGGTGGGCGAACGCGATGATCGGGCCGAGCGTCGCGCCCCCGGCCCAGTAGGCACGGCCGGACGCCGACGCCACGCAGTTGCCGACGCCGTAGAGGCCGGGGATGGGGGCGCCGAGGTCGTCGAGCACGCGCCCGTCGGGGTCGGTGCGCGGGCCGCCCTTGGTGTCGAGGATGCCGCCGGTGACGAGGGCGGCGTAGTACGGGCCGGTGGCGCTCAGCGGCCACATGGTGGGGTTGGCGCGACCGGGCTCGTCCTTCACCGGGCCGTTGAACACCAGCTGGATCGCGGTCTCACCGCGGGCGAAGTCCTCGTCCTTCCCGTCGGCGGCGAAGCGGTTGAACCGGTCGATCGTGCGCGGCAGGTTCGCGGCGAAGTCGTCGGCGAGGGTGAACCCGCCGGTCTTCGTGGCCAGCGCAGCGAGCCGTTCGCGGATCTTCGCGGTGAGCTCGTCGAGCGTCGGCGCCGAGAGCACGTGGGCGTCGTCGCTGCCCGCCGGCACGATCAGCCGGCCGTACTCGTCGCTGGCCGAATGGTCCTGGCTGCGCTGGTCCCACAGCTGCACGAGGACGAGGTTCGGGTACGTGCCGGTCGCCGGGTCCCACCGGAAGAACGTCCGCGCGGCCTCGTTGTAGGGCAGCTTCTCGTTGACCACCCGCTCGCCGTGCCGGTCGACGAAGACCATCGAGTCACCGGCCACCGAGAACATGCCGACCAGGTCGGCCCGCCCGGCCCGCTCCAGCGGCACCGGGCACATCCAGGCGTGGTTCATGGTGGCAAGCTGCGCGCCGAGCGTGGAGGCGATGCGCAGGAAATCGCCCTCGTTGGTCAAGGCCGCGCACCCGGGGTACGCCGGCACGCCGAGGTGGTCGCCGCGCAGCCGCTCGTCGTGGCCGAAGCCGCCCGTCGCGAACACGACACCCTTACGCGCGCGGACCCGCACGGTCGTGCCGTCGACGGTCGTCGCTTCGACGCCGGTGACGCGGCCGTCGTCCATGACCAGGCGCTGCACGCGGTGGCCGGTGCGCACGTCGACGCCGTCGCGCGCAGCGACGGCGGACATCCGCTCCACCGCGCGCTCGCCACCATCGGACATCGAGTCCCGCGCGTCGGCGGGTACCAGGACCCGGCCGTGCGGTGCCTTGTCCTCCGGGAGCTCCGACCAGTAGTCGGGGACGTCCGGGCAGTGCCGGTAGGGCAGCGCGCCGCGGTCGGCGAGCAGCTCGGCGGCCGGGCTCGCGCTTTCGAAGAACGCCCGGGCCATCGAGGCTTCCCATTCGGTGAGCCCCGCCGTCGGGCTGTCCGGGTCGTAGCGCGTGGGCTGCGAGAGCCGCGCGACGTACCGGAGGAAGTCCTCGAACCGGTCCTCGATGCCCAGCGCCCGCATGGGTTCGTTGTCCGGCACCCAGTACCAGAACGCGGCTTTCCTGATGGTGTTGCCGAGTTCCGCTGCCTTTTCCAGCAGCACCACCTCGTTCCCGAGCCAGCGGGTGAACAACGCGGTGGGCAGGCCGGCACCGCCACCGCCGACCACGACGACGTCGGTCTCGACGTCCGCGGCGCCGGGTGGGACGGGCCGGGCGTTCTCTCGGGGCGCAACTGTCATGCGCACACCCTGCGGCCGCGGGCTCGCGCGCGGTTGTCTCACAATGAGACAGCCCGCCCGACCGTGTGGTGGCGCAAGATGTGCGGATCCGGTGTGCACAGTTCCCGTGACCACAATGGAGTGACGGCGGATGGGCTACGAGATCGACACGCGCGACGGCCTCGCCCGCCTGCGTCACGCCCGCGAGGTCTTCCTGACCGAACGGCGCCTGCCGGCGGATCTGCCCGCGTGGCTTTCGGCCGCGTGGCGCCGGTCGCGGTTCGCCGAACTCGACGTGACCCGCGACCACGTGCCCGAGGTGCCCGTTTCGCTGGACACCCCGCTGGTTCGCGCCGCGACCCCGGTGCTGACGCGGCTCGCCGCCGACCTCGTCGGGCTCGGCGCCGCGATCGTGCTCAGCGACCGCCACGCCCACGTCGTCGGGTGCTGGGCCGACGACGAGGCGGTGGGCGCCCACCTCGCCCGCATCGACACCCGGCTGGGCGCCGACCTGTCGGAGAGCTCCACCGGGACCAACGGCATCAGCCACGTCCTGGCCACGAGGGGCCCCTTCGTGATCGGCGGGCCCGAACACCTCTTCGGGCTCTACCAGCACTCCGTGTGCGCCGGCGCCCCGGTCACGGACCCGATCACGCACAAGGCCGCCGGTGCGGTCGCGATCGTGTGCGAGCTCGACGCGCCGTTGCGGGTACTGCACGCCGTCGCGACCACGGCGGCCGGCGCGATCGAACGGGAGCTGCTGCACGCCGCGTCGGCGCACGAGCGGCGGCTCCTCGAGGCCTACCTGCGGGCCGGGCCGGCGAAGTACCCGATCGCCGTGCTCGACGGCCGGACCCGCCTGGTCAGTGACTCCGCCGCCGCGCTGCTGCGGCCCCGCGACCTCGAGACCCTCGAGTCGTACGCGGTCGAGGCCGTGCGGGACGGTGCGCTCCCCACCACCGAGCTGATCCTGGAAGACGGGGTGAAGGTCCGGTTGTCGCCCGCGCTCGCCGACGACAACCGGGGCGTGCTGGTCGTTGCCGAGCCGGTGCCGCCGCGGCCCGCGCGCCGGCGCGTCCGGCTGTCGCTGTTCGCGGACGCGGGCCTCGTCGGCAGCGCGCCGGCGTGGCGATCGCTGGAGCGATCCGTCGCGGACGCCGGCACCCGGCCACTGCTGCTGCTCGGCGAACCGGGAGTCGGCAAGACCTCCGTCGCGCGTGCGGTGCTCGGCGATCCGCCGGTCCTCGAAGCCACGGACGACGACGGCTGGCTCGCCGAGGTCGCGGCGGCACTGCGGGCTCCGGCCGTGCTGCTCCGGCACGTCGAACGCCTGGGGCCGGGCCGCGGCGCGCGGCTCGCCGCCCTCCTCGCCGACGACCACCACGCCCGCGTCGTCGCGACCTTCACGACCGGCGCCGGCCCGGGGTGCGCGGATCTGCTGCGCACCGGCTGGTCGCCGGTCGAGGTCCTCGTGCCCGGCCTTCGCGAGCGGACGGCCGACATCCCCGAGCTGGCGCAGCGGTTCGCCGGCGGCGCGCGCTTCACCCAGGACGCGCGCACCACGCTGCAACGCCACGATTGGCCGGGCAACCTCGTCGAGCTCAAGGCCGTGGTCGCCGCGGCGGAAGCGGAAGCCGCGGGGCCGACCGTCGGCGCCCGGCACCTGCCCGGCCGCCTGCGGTCGTCGTCGGCGCACCCGCGGCTGACCGAGCTGGAGAAGGCCGAGCGCCTGGCGATTTCCGAGGCGCTGAGGACCGCGAACGGCAATCGCGTGCGGGCGGCCGTCCTGCTCGGCATCGGCCGCGCGACGCTCTACCGGAAGCTGCGGCGTTACGGACTCGAATGACCGCCGAGCCGCGTGTAGTGCATCTCGAAGTCGTGCCGCCAGTCCTCACCCGGCGGAGCCAGCTCCCAGGCGCCGTCGATGTGGTCGCCGTCGGCGCTGAAGGTGGCGGTGAAGCGCTGCCGGAAGCTGAGCGGCGAGAAGTCGGCGGCTTCGCGCAGCAGCGTCCACACGCCGTCGCGGAAGGTCATCGCGTAGAGGCGGCTCACGCCACGGGCGTCGTGGTAGTGCTGGGTGAAGGTGCCGTCTTCGTGGGCGGAGACGATCGAGAAGCTGTCCGGCGCCTCCGGCAGGGGGACTTCCGTGCGCTGCGTGAGAAAACGGCCGTCGAGGATCGTCGCGAAGACCGACCGCGCGACCGGCGAGGGCTGGTCGGCGGGCGCGTGGGGGAACACGACCGTCACCGCCCACTCGCCGAGGAACGGGTCCAGGTTTTCGATGCCCACGCGCGTCTCCTTCCAGCCGGCCAGGTCAGCCGGTGCGGTCGCCGAAGGATTCGAGCAGCGTGCGCAGGGCGTCGGCGAGGTCGGCCTGCACGGGTGGGGTGAGGGCGTCGAGCACGCGGCGTTCGGTGTCGACGTGGTCGGGCAGCGCCCGGTCGATCAGGGCGCGGCCTTCGCCGGTGAGCGCGACGAGCACGCCGCGCCCGTCGGTTTCGCTGCGGCTGCGGGAGATCAGGCCGCGGTCCTCGAGGCGGTCGAGCCGCTGCGTCACGGCGCCGGAGGTGACCATCGCGGTGCGCGTGAGCTCGGTCGGCGTCAGGCGGTGGGGCGGGTCGCTGCGGCGCAGGCAGGCGAGCACGTCGAACGACGCCGCGTCGAGGCCGTGTCTGGCGAACGTGCGCGCCAGCTCGGTGTCGATCAAGCGGGACACCCGCTTGAGCCGGCCGATCACGGCCATCGGGGACACGTCGAGGTCCGGGCGCTGCGCGGCCCACTGCGCCAGCACGGAGTCCACGTGGTCGGCCATGGTATCCAGCCTAATGGGTGACTTAGTCCTGAGGTAGGTGAGCGATCCGTCGAAGTCGCTTAGCGTTGAGGTACCTCACTCACGGGCCGGTATCCCGGGCCGTGAAAAAATCTTGTGGCCCGGTATCGTCCGCGCGGTGGCGGAGGGAGCGTTGATGATCCGGCGGCGAGGTGTTGCCGTGGTGCTGCTCGTCCTCGCGATGGCCGCCTCGGCGTGCGCGGCCTCCGACGCGGCCATCGGGCGCCTCGGTGAGGTCGTGCGCACGGCTTCGGGCCCGGTGCGCGGCACGGTGACCCCGGATCACCGCCTGTTCCAAGGGATTCCGTACGCGGCGCCGCCGACCGGTGAGCGCCGCTGGCAGCCGCCCGCGCCGCCCGCGCCCTGGACGGCCGAGCGCGACGCCACGGCGCCCGGACCCCGCTGCCCGCAGGAGACCGCGGCCGGCACCAGTGAAGACTGCCTCTACCTCAACGTCTCGACGCCCCCGGTCTCGACGGCGAAACGTCCCGTGCTCGTGTGGATCCACGGCGGCGCCTTCCTCGACGGCGGCGGCGACCGCTACGACCCGACCCGGCTCGCCGTGCGGGGCGACCTGGTCGTGGTCACGATCAACTACCGCCTGGGGGCACTGGGTTTCCTCGCCGACCCGGCACTGGGCACCCAGCCCGGCAACTACGGTTTCCTCGACCAGCAGCAGGCCCTGCGCTGGGTGCACGACAACATCGCGGCGTTCGGCGGTGATCCCGCCGCGGTGACCGTCGCGGGCGAGTCCGCGGGCGGCATGTCCGTGTGCGATCACCTGGTGGCCCCGGGCTCGCGCGGGCTCTTCCGCGCGGCGATCGTCCAAAGTGCTCCGTGCCAGGAGCAGGCAACCCTGACGGCGGCTGAAAAGTCCAGCGTGGACTTTTCAGCGGCCCACGGCTGCCCCGACCGCGCGACGGCCGCCGCGTGCCTGCGCGCGCTGCCCGTGGCGAAACTGCAACCCGGCCCGGTGTACCGGTCCCTGGCCGGCATCGGGTTCCCCGGCCCCGTCACCGGCGGCACGGACCTGCCGCGGGATCCGGTCACCGGCGTCGGTTCCGCGGCTCCCGTGCCCGTGCTGATGGGCACCACGCACGACGAGTTCACCTACTTCCTTGCCCAGCAGATCACCGCCGGCGCCCCACCCGTCACCCCGGGCACCTACGTGGCCGCCCTGGCCCGCTACTTCCCCGACGCCGCCGCCGTCGCCGCCGAATACCCGCCGGCCGCCTTCGGTGGCGACGCCTCGCGCGCCTACTCGGCGGCGGTCACGGACTCGGCCTTCGCCTGCGTCACCGAAACCCTGTCGCACTCCCTGCCGTCGGTGTGGCGCTACGACTTCGCCGACGCCACCTCCCCGGCCGCCGCGGGCGTGCAGGCCCCCTTCCCGCTCGGTGCGGCCCACACGTTCGAGCTGCCCTACCTCTTCGACCTCGACGGCCGGCCGGCCGCCTTCACGCCCGCCCAGAAGTCCTTGTCCGACCGGATGGTCGGCGCCTGGGCCGCCTTCGTCCACGGCACACCACCGCCGTCCTGGCCGGCCGGCTCCGTCGTCACCTTCGCCTCCGACGGCCCGCATCCCGATCCGTCCTTCCCGGCGGACCACCACTGCACGTTCTGGGGCCGGAACTCCCTGTGACGCACTGACGCATCTGCTCTGCACCGCGCGGGTGTTTTCCGTGCCGCTGACCCGTTCGGACGACCGTCGACCTCCTAATGTCGGTACCCACAGGGGAGGGGAACCGATGTCGGGTGAGCGACGGCCGAGCGTGGCCGGACGGGCGGAGCCGCGATGACCGCGTCCGCTCACGGCGACCCCGAGGCGATCGCGCGGCTCCTCGAGAGGGCGCGGCCGCTGATCGTGCGCTACTGCCGGGCGCGGATCGGGCGGCGCGGCGGCAGTTTCGCGAAGGCGGACGAAGTGGCTCAGGAAGTGTGTCTCGGGATTCTCGTCGCCCTGCCCGGCCGCGCGGGGGACCGGTCGTTCTCGGCCACGGCGTACCGCATCGCGCAGCGCCAGGTCCGCGAGGCCGGGTCGGGCGGTGAGCCGGCGGACGAGCGCCTGGCCGGGCTCCTGCGGCTCCTGCCCGAACGGCAGTGCGAGATCATGATCCTGCGGACGGTCGTCGGCCTGTCCGCCGAGCAGACCGGTGATGCGCTGGGCCTCGGCGCGGCCGCTGTGCGGGTGCAGCAGCACCGGGCGCTCACGGCGATGCGCAAGGCACTCGGCACCTGAGTCCGGCAGCATGGCCGCATGACCGTCACCGCCGCGGATCTCGGCGACGCGCTCGCCTGCGTCGAAGCCACGCTCCGGCCGCACACCCACCAGGACTGGACCCGCCCCGCCGGTGAGCTCGACTGGGACTGCCGCCAGACGGCGGAGCACGTGGGGGACGTCCTGATGTCGTACGCGGCCCAGGTCGTCAGCCGGCCGCGGGACCACTACGTGCGCTTCCTCGCGAAGGCCGACGAAGGGGCCACGCCGGAGGAGCTGCTGGAGCTCGCGCTCACCGGTGCTCGCCTCCTGCGAGCCGCGATCGCCACCAGCGCGCCCGAGGCCCGGGCTTATCACCCGACCGGTTTCGCCGACCCGGAAGGCTTCGCCGCCATGGGGTGCGCCGAATTGCTGCTGCACGGCGACGACCTCGCGCGCGGCGTCGGCACCCAGCTCGACCCGCCGCGCGAAGTCTGCGCCCGCGTGGTCGCGCGGCTCTTCCCCGACGAGGCCCCGGCGTCCGATCCGTGGGACGGACTGCGCTGGTGCGCGGGCCGTATCGAGCTTCCGGGCAGGTCACGGCGGGCAGAGTGGAAGTGGCGGGGCGCGCCCCTGAACTGATTACCGTCCCGCAGTGTGAACGGTGGCTGCCTGTAACGGACGCATCCGGTAGGCTCGACCACCAAGGTCGAGAGGCGCTGCAACGGACCACGGGTGTCCGCCACGCTCGACCGGCTCCACCGCGAACCGAAGGGCGCCTCCGTGACTACGCCGGAGGTGGCATGACCCAGCAGCCCAGGACCCAGCAGCGCGGGACTCAAGACGTGCGGGACCTGCTCGACCAGCGCATCGCCGTGCTCGACGGCGCGTGGGGCACGATGCTGCAGGGCGCCGGCCTGACCCCCGAGGACTACCGCGACTCGTGGCTCGAGGGACACCCCAAGGACGTCACCGGCGACCCGGATCTGCTGAACCTGACGCGACCCGACGTGATCCTCGACGTGCACCGCCAGTACCTGGCCGCGGGCGCGGACATCACGACCACCAACACCTTCACGGCCACCAGCATCGGCCAGGCCGACTACGGCCTGGCCGACCACGTGCGCGAGATGAACCTGCGCGGGGCCGCTCTGGCGCGCCAGGCCGCCGACGAGTTCGGCGGCCGCTTCGTGGCCGGCTCGATCGGCCCGCTCAACGTCACGCTCTCGCTTTCGCCGCGCGTCGAGGACCCCGCGTTCCGCGCGGTGACCTTCGAAGAGGTCAAGGCGTCCTACGCCGAGCAGATCCAGGCGCTCGCCGACGGCGGCGTCGACCTGCTGCTGATCGAGACGATCTTCGACACCCTCAACGCCAAGGCCGCCATCACGGCCGCGCGCGAGGTCGCGCCGCACCTGCCGCTGTGGATCTCCGTGACGATCGTGGACCTGTCGGGCCGCACGCTCTCGGGCCAGACCGTCGAGGCGTTCTGGAGCTCGATCGCCCACGCCGAACCGCTCGTGGTGGGCGTGAACTGTTCCCTGGGCGCCGCGGAGATGCGCCCGCACGTGGAGGAGCTGGCGAAGATCGCGGGCACCTACACCGCGTGCCACCCCAACGCCGGCCTGCCCAACGCGTTCGGCGGCTACGACCAGACCCCCGACGAGACCGGCGGCATGCTCGGCGAGTTCGCGGGCGCGGGCATGGTCAACATCGTCGGCGGGTGCTGCGGCACCACACCCGCGCACATCGCGAAGATCGCCGAAGCCGTGAAGGGCCTGGCGCCGCGCGAGGTGCCCGAGGAGCCGCACCGGTCGCGCTTCTCCGGGCTCGAGCCGTTCACGATCGGCGAGGACACCGGGTTCGTGATGATCGGCGAGCGCACCAACGTCACGGGGTCCGCGAAGTTCCGCCGGCTCATCGAGGGCGACAACCACCAGGCCGCCGTCGACGTCGCGCTGGAGCAGGTGCGCGGCGGCGCCAACCTGCTCGACGTGAACATGGACGCCGACCTGCTCGACTCCGAGCAGGCGATGACCACGTTCCTCAACCTCATCGCCACCGAGCCCGAGGTCGCCCGCATCCCGGTGATGATCGACAGCTCGCGCTGGAGCGTGCTCGAAGCCGGCCTGCGGTGCGTGCAGGGCAAGGGCGTGGTCAACTCCATCAGCCTCAAGGAAGGCGAGGGTCCGTTCCTCGAACAGGCCCGCCGCATCCGCGACTACGGCGCCGGTGTCGTGGTGATGGCGTTCGACGAGAAGGGCCAGGCCGACACCGCGGACCGCAAGGTGGAGATCTGCGCCCGCGCGTACGACCTGCTCACCCGAGAAGCCGGGTTCGCCGGCGAGGACATCATCTTCGACCCCAACGTGCTGGCCGTCGCCACCGGCATCAGCGAGCACAACGGGTACGCGAAGGCGTTCATCGAGGCGCTGCCGCGGATCAAGGAGCGCTGCCCGGGCGTGCACACCTCCGGCGGCATCTCGAACCTCTCGTTCTCCTTCCGCGGCAACGACGTGGTGCGCGAGGCGATGCACTCGGCGTTCCTGTTCCACGCCGTGCGCGCGGGGCTCGACATGGGCATCGTCAACGCGGGCCAGCTCGCCGTGTACGAGGACATCCCGAAGGACCTGCTGGAGCTGGTCGAGGACGTGCTCTTCGACCGGCGCGAGGACGCCACCGACCGGCTCGTGGAGTTCGCCGAGACGGTGAAGGGCAGCGGCACCAAGCGCACCGTCGACCTGTCGTGGCGGGAGGGCCCGGTCGCGGAACGCCTTTCGCACGCGCTGGTGCACGGCATCGTCGACTTCATCGAAGCCGACACCGAGGAGGCGCGGCAGCAGTTCGAGCGGCCGCTGCAGGTGATCGAAGGTCCGCTGATGGACGGGATGAAGATCGTCGGCGACCTGTTCGGGTCGGGCAAGATGTTCCTGCCGCAGGTGGTCAAGAGTGCCCGGGTGATGAAGCGGTCGGTGGCCTACCTGGAGCCGTACATGGAGGCGGAGAAGGAGAAGATGCGCCTCGAAGGCCGCATCGACACCTCGCGCGGCCAGGGCAAGGTCGTGCTCGCCACGGTGAAGGGCGACGTGCACGACATCGGCAAGAACATCGTCGGCGTGGTGCTGGGCTGCAACAACTACGAGGTCATCGACCTCGGGGTGATGGTGCCCGCCGCGCAGATCCTCGACACAGCCGTGACGGAGGGCGCCGACGTGATCGGGCTGTCCGGCCTCATCACGCCCTCGCTCGACGAAATGGTCACCGTGGCCACGGAAATGCAGCGGCGTGGCCTCAAGCTGCCGCTGCTGATCGGCGGTGCCACCACGTCGAAGCAGCACACGGCCGTGAAGATCGCGCCGGTGTACGACCACTCGACCCTGCACGTGCTGGACGCGTCGCGGGTCGTGGGTGTCGTCTCGGACCTGCTCGACACCGACCGGTCCGACGCGCTCGACGCCACCAACCGCGCCGAGCAGCAGCGCCTGCGCGAACAGCACGAGAACCGCCACGCGACACCGTTGCTCACCGTCGAGCAGGCGCGGGCCAACCGCGAGCAGGTGTCGTTCGACGACGTGCCCGTGCCTGAGTTCACGGGCGTGCGGGTGGTCGAGCCGTCGATCGCCGAGCTGCGCGAGATGGTCGACTGGCAGTTCCTGTTCCTGGCCTGGGAGCTCAAGGGCAAGTACCCGGCGATCCTCGAGCAGCCCGTCGCGCGCGAGCTCTTCGACGACGCCAACACGCTGCTCGACGAGATCATCGCCGCCGGCTCGTTCACCGCGCGCGGCGCGTTCGGCTACTGGCCCGCCCACTCCGAGGGCGACGACATCCTGCTCGACGGCGAGTACGCCGGCCGCGGTTTCCCCATGCTGCGCCAGCAGACGCAGAAGCCCGACGGCCGAGCCAACCGCTGCCTGGCCGACTACGTCGCTCCGGAAGGCGATCACCTCGGCGGTTTCGCCGTGGCCATCCACGGCGCCGAAGAGCTGGCCCGCCACTACGAAGCCGGGCACGACGACTACCGGGCCATCATGGTCAAGGCACTGGCCGACCGCCTGGCCGAGGCGTTCGCCGAGTACATCCACCTCGAGGCCCGCCGCCGCTGGTTCGAGCCCGACGCCGAGCCGAAGCTTGAGGACCTGCACGCCGAGCGCTTCCGCGGTATCCGCCCGGCCCTGGGCTACCCCGCGAGCCCCGACCACAGCGAGAAGAAGGACCTCTTCGATCTGCTCGGTGCCCGCGAGCTGGGCATCGGTCTCACCGAGTCCTACGCGATGAGCCCGGCCGCCGCCGTCAGCGGCCTGATCTTCGCGCACCCGGCGTCCCGCTACTTCACCGTGGGGCGTCTCGGCCGCGACCAGGTCGAGGACTACGCCCGGCGGCGGGGTCTGGACCTGGGCGAGGTGGAGCGCTGGCTGCGGCCGAACCTGGCGTACTGATCCGGACCGATCCGAAGCACGGCCGACGGGGGTCGCACCGCGTCGGCCGTGTCCGTTTCCGGTACCCGAGCGGGCACGAATCGGGATGAAACGGACCGCAGTTCGGGGTCGAAGACATCCCGGACCTGCGCAAAGGCGCCCTGCCAGCTAGGTTCTCCCGGTGCGTGCATTGAGTGTGGTGCGAGTCGGAGCGGTGGCGCTCCTCGTGGTGGTCGCGGCGGGCGCGGTGGTGCTGGCCGCGATCGATGCGTGGTGGTGGTTCCTCGCCGGGCCGCTGCTGGTGCCGGCGCTGGTCGGCGTGTACGACCTGGTGCAGCGTGAGCATTCGGTGCTGCGCAACTACCCCGTGCTCGGCCACGCGCGGTTCCTGCTCGAAGCCATCCGCCCGGAATTGCAGCAGTACTTCATCGAGCGCAACTTCGACGGGCGCCCGTACGACCGCGATGTGCGCAGCATCGTCTACCAGCGCGCCAAGGGCACGGACGCGGAGGAGCCGTTCGGCACCGAGCGGGACGTGTACGCCGACGGCTACGAGTTCCTCGTGCCCTCGATGGCGCCGGTGAAGCAGGCGGAGACGCCGCCGCGCGTGCGGATCGGCGGGCCGGACTGCAGGAAGCCCTACGACATGGCGCTGCTGAACGTGTCGGCGATGAGCTTCGGCAGCCTGTCGGCCAATGCGATCCTGGCGCTCAACAAGGGCGCGGCGCTCGGCGGGTTCGCGCACGACACCGGCGAAGGCGGGCTGTCGGAGTACCACCTTCGGGGTGGGGGAGACCTGGTCTGGGAGGTCGGCACCGGTTACTTCGGCTGCCGCACCTCCGACGGCGACTTCAACCCGTCGGTGTTCGCCGACAAAGCCCAGCACGACAACGTGAAGTGCGTGTCGCTGAAGCTTTCCCAGGGCGCGAAGCCCGGGATCGGCGGCGTGCTGCCGGGCACGAAGGTCAACGCCGAGATCGCGCGGGTGCGTGAGGTGCCGATCGGGCAGACGGTGATTTCGCCGCCGTACCACCGCGTTTTCTCGACCCCGCGCGAGCTCGTGCACTTCGTCGCGAAGATGCGGGAGCTCTCGGGCGGCAAGCCCGCCGGCTTCAAGCTCTGCGTCGGCTCGCGGCAGCAGGTGCTGGCTGTGTGCAAGGCGATGGCGGAAGAGAACGTGACGCCCGACTTCATCATCGTCGACGGTTCCGAAGGCGGCACCGGCGCGGCGCCGCTGGAGTTCGCCGACCACCTCGGCACGCCGCTCACCGAAGGGCTCATCACCGTCCACAACGCACTCGTCGGAACCGGTTTGCGCGACCGGATCCGGCTGGGCGCGAGCGGGAAGGTCGCCACGGGCGCCGACCTCGTGAAGCGCCTGCTGCAGGGCGCTGACTACACCAACGCGGCGCGGGCGATGATGTTCGCCGTCGGGTGCATCCAGTCGCAGCGCTGTCACACGAACAAGTGCCCGGTCGGTGTCGCCACGCAGGACCCGCGGCGCGGGCGCGCGCTCGACGTCGGGGACAAGTCGCAGCGCGTGCAGCGCTACCAGCACTCGACGGTGGCCGGCGCGCTGCAGATCATGGCCGCGATGGGCGTGTCCGGCCCGGCCGGTCTCTCGCCGCACCAGCTGCGCCGCCGCCTCGGCCCGAACGTGGTGCGGTCCTACGCCGAACTGTACGACTGGCTCGAGCCGGGCCAGCTGCTGGCCGAGCCGCCCGAGGCCTGGGCCGCCGACTGGAAATCCGCCGACCCCGACCGGTTCACCGTGTAGGCGGACGCCTCCGGCATGTCCGGCATAGGCCCGCCGCCGCCGTCGGGCTAGGGTGTGCGGAGGTTGAAAAGACAGCCTTCGAGCCCCGGCGTGGATTCGTCCAGGCCAGGGCTCTCCTTCGTGTCGCGTGCCGCCGCGGTGCAGTGTCATGGCCGGCGCGTTCCAGGAAAGGCTGATCGTTCTGTCGAACAGGGGTTTGTCGGGCACGGAGTGGTCCGGCACTGGCTTATCGGACGCCGAGTTGTCGGATGCTGAAGGATCGAACGCGGGCCCGTCGACCGATGGTCTCCCGAATGCTGCCGAGCGGGCCGCCCTGCCGGCGGTTCCGCCGCTCGACCCGGTCGCACCCGGCTCACGCCTGCGGGTGCTGCTGATCGAGGACGACGACGGCGACGCCCTGATCGTGGAAGAGCTCCTCGCCGACGCCGCGGTCCCGACGACGCTGGCCCGCGCGCACACGCTCGCCGAAGCGCTGGCGGGCCCGGTCGTGGCCGACTGCATCCTGCTCGACCTCCAGCTGCCCGACGCCATGGGCCTGACCGGGCTGACCCGGGTGCGCCGGCACGCGCCCGGCGTCGCGGTGGTGGTGCTGACCGGCCAGAACGACGAGGCCACCGGTGTCGCGGCCGTCGCCGCGGGCGCCCAGGACTACCTCGGCAAGGACCAGGTCGACGGGCCGCTGCTGGGCAAGGCGCTGCGGTACGCGTGGGAGCGCAAGCGCACCGAACAGGTCGAGCAGCAGCTGTTGCAGCAACAGCTCCTGGCGAGTGAGAACTCGCGCCTCGAACGCGGTCTGCTGCCCAGTCCGCTGCTGGCCGATCCGCACCTGCGACTGGCGTCGAAATACCGCCCGGGCCGCAACGGCTCGCTGCTGGGCGGCGATTTCTACGACGCCGTCGAGCTCACCGACGGCACCGTGCACCTCGTGATCGGCGACGTCTGCGGCCACGGCCCCGACGAGGCCGCCCTCGGTGTCGCCCTGCGCATCGCCTGGCGTGCTCTCGTGCTGGCGGGCCTGCCGACGGCCGAGGTGCTCGCGACGGTCGAACGCGTGCTCGTGCACGAGCGGATCCGCCCGTTGTTCGCGACGCTGTGCACGGTGGTCGTCGCCCCGGATCGCAGGTCGCTGCGGATGAACCTCGCCGGCCACCCACCGCCCCTGCTGATCAGCCGCGACGGGACCGGTCGCCTGCTGCCCGGCGACAAGCTGGGCGTGCCGCTCGGCGTGGTCCCCGACGCGCGCTGGGACCCGCTCGAGGTGGCGCTGGAACCCGGCTGGTCGCTCGTGCTCTACACCGACGGCATCTTCGAGGGCCGCGTCGGCCGGGGCTCCGAACGCCTCGGCCACGAGGAAATGGCCCGCCTGCTCGTCGACCTGCTGCGGGAAGCCGGGACGCACCACGACCAAGGAGTGGTGCTCGACCGGCTCATCACCCGCGTCGAGGAGCTCAACGCCGGCCCGCTCGACGACGACGTCGCCCTCACCATGGTCACGCACCGCGAAGAGGCCGCGCGATGAACCGGCTGCCGAAGGCTCAGCCCCACTGGCCGATTCGCCGCTGGGTGTCGGTGGTCGGGCTCGTCGAGGTCGTGCTGCTGCTCGCCGCCGTCGCCGGCGGGGTCCTCGCGGTGGGCAACCTCAACGACGCGCGCTCCCGCCTGCTGGACCAGAGCGGCCCGCAGCTGTTGCAGGCCAACGCGCTGTCGCAAGCGCTGCTGAACCAGGAGACCGGCATCCGCGGGTACCTGCTCACCGGGCGCCGCGACTTCCTCGACCCCTACCTGGCGGGCCGCGCCCAGCAGGACGCCGCCACGAGCGAGCTTCGTCGCCTGGGCGCGCTGCCCGGCACCCAGACCGGTGACGACCTCGAGGCGGTGCTGCGCGCCGCCGGCGAATGGCAGGCGGCGGTCAGCGCGCCGACTTCGCCCGGCACGCCGCCACCCGGCGTGGGCGCGGCCGATGCCGGCAAGGCGTTGTTCGACCGGGTCCGCTCCACCCTCGACACGCTTTCGGCGCACCTGTCCGCCGCGCGCGACATCGGCCGGGCCGACCTCAACGGCGCCGCATCCCAGCTCACCGTGCTGCTGCTCGTGATCGCCGCGCTCGTGGTGATCCTGTTCGCGCTGCTGTGGGTCTGGCTGCAGCGCGTGATCACCGTGCCGATCATGCGGCTGGCCACCGAGGTCCGCGAGGTGTCCGCCACCGACGACATCCACCGCCCCGTGCACGGCACCGGCCCGCGTGAGCTCGTCGAGCTGGGCGCCGACGTCGACGCCATGCGCCGGCGGATCGTCGCCGAGGTCAGCGACCTCGAGAACGCGCACACCCTGCTCGACACCCGCACCAAGGAGCTCGAACGGTCCAATTCGGATCTCGAGCAGTTCGCCTACGTCGCGTCGCACGACCTGCAGGAGCCGCTGCGCAAGGTCGCGAGCTTCTGCCAGCTGCTCGAACGCCGGTACAAGGGCCGGCTCGACGAACGCGGCGACCAGTACATCGCCTTCGCGGTCGACGGCGCGAAGCGCATGCAGAACCTCATCAACGACCTGCTCTCCTTCTCCCGCGTCGGCCGTCGTGCCGGTGAGATGACGGTGGTCGACACCGGGAAGCTGCTCGACGACGCGCTCGGCAACCTCGAGCCCGTGATCGAGGAGACCGGCGCCCGCATCGAGCGCGGCCCCCTGCCCGAGGTGCGGGGTGAAGGCCCGCTGCTCACCGCCGTGCTGCAGAACCTGGTCAACAACGCGCTCAAGTTCCACGGCGAGGCCGCCCCCGTGGTCGGTGTATCGGCCGAACGCCAGGGCGACGACTGGCTGTTTTCCGTGTCCGACAACGGGATCGGCATCGAGGAGCAGTACGCCGAACGGATCTTCGTGATCTTCCAGCGGCTGCACAGCAAATCGGCCTACGGTGGCACCGGGATCGGGCTCGCGATGTGCCGCAAGATCGTGGAGTTCCACGGTGGGCGCATCTGGCTCGACACGGAAGTGACCGAGGGCAGCCGCTTCCGCTTCACCCTGCCCGCGCTCGACCCGGCGCCCGATCCTCGGACCGAGCCCCAGACGGAACCCCGGACCGAGCCCCCGGCCGACGAGCCCGAGCACACCCCAGACCTGATCGACACCCGGACCGGGAACGAGGACGCATGACCGACACCATGGCCCCCATCGACATCCTGCTCGTCGAGGACGACCCGGGCGACGTGCTGATGACGCAGGAGGCCTTCGAGCACCACAAGATCCGCAACGCGCTCTACGTGGTGGCCGACGGCGTCGAGGCCCTGCAGTTCCTGCGGCGCGAGGGCCAGTACTCCGACGCGCCGCGCCCGGGCTTGATCCTGCTGGACCTCAACCTGCCCCGCAAGGACGGGCGCGAGGTGCTGGCCGAGGTGAAGGCGACGCCGGAGCTGCGCAGCATCCCGGTCGTCGTGCTCACCACGTCGGAGGCGGAGGAGGACATCTTGCGCAGCTACGACCTGCACGCCAACGCGTACGTGACCAAGCCGGTGGACTTCGACCGGTTCGTGGAGGTCGTGCGCCAGATCGACGACTTCTTCGTCACCGTCGTGAAGCTGCCACGCTGAACCGCGGCAGTGGCGCTCGGGGCGGCGATCCTGCACGATGGGACCTCGTGACGTCTACTCCCCGGGATGTGCCCGAGACCGGCGATCTGCTGGTCACCACGCGGTGGCGTGACCGGGCCGTCGTGGTGACCGTGGCGGGGGAGATCGACCTCGTCACCGCGCCCGAGCTCGACGAGATCGTGACCGGTGTGGTCGACGAGCACCCCGAGGTGCTCGTGGTCGACCTCAGTGAGGTCACGTTCCTCAGCTCGGCCGGGCTCCAGGTGCTGGCCGCCGCGCACCAGCGGCTGGGGGAGCGGGGCCTGCGGGTGGTCAGCACGTCGCACATCACCACGCGACCGCTCACCAGCACCGGGCTCGACACGTGGATCGGCCTGTTCACCACCGTCGACGAAGCGCTCGCGGGCGCTTCGGGACCGGGGGTGTGACGTGGTCGTGCCCGAGGAAACACCGGTGAGCGTGCCCGCGTTGCGCTGCCGCGGCATCGTGGCCGAGGCGGGGGAGCTGCGCGTGCTGCGCCACCGGCTCACGGACTGGGTGCGCGAGGCGGGGGTGCCCGAGGACCGGGCGCAGGACATCGTGCTGGCCAGCTACGAAGCTCTCGCCAACGTCGCCGACCACGCCTACGGCGGTGACACGCGCGGCCTCGTGGACCTCGACGCCACGGTGTTGGCGGACCGGGTGGAAGTGGTGATCACCGACCACGGGCACTGGCGCGCGCCGGTCGAGGACCCCCATCCCGTGTCGCTGCGCGGACGCGGTCTCCTGCTGCTGCGGGCGAGCGCCGACTACGCGGACATCACCGGCGGGGTGGACGGCACCGTCGTCACCCTCGGCTGGCACCTGAGCGCCGTCCGGTCGAGCTGAGGGGCCGGCTTCAGCGGTTGACCGGCTGGGGCCGGGCGACCTGCTCGGCCGCGCGGCGGCGCAGGAGGAACCGTTGCAGCTTGCCACTGGGGTTGCGTGGCAGCTCGGCCACGAACTCCACCCGCCGCGGGTACTTGTACGGCGCCGCAACGGATTTCGCGTAATCCTGCAGTTCCTTGACCTTGGGCTCGCCGGCGTCGGCGCCCTCGCGCAGCACCACGTACGCGGCCACGACCGAGCCGCGAGCCTCGTCCGGGGCGGCGACCACCGCGCACTCGAGCACGTCGGGGTGGCCCATCAGGACCTCCTCGACCTCGGGGCCGGCGATGTTGTACCCCGAGGACACGATCATGTCGTCGCTGCGGGCGCGGTAGTGGAAGTAGCCGTCGGTGTCGCGCACGTACGTGTCGCCGGTGAGGTTCCAGCCGTCCTCCACGAACACGGTCTGGCGCTCGTCGGCGAGGTAGCGGCAGCCCGTGGGGCCCTGCACCGCGAGCCGGCCGGGGGTGCCGTCGGGTACCGGGCGGCCCTCGTCGTCGACGATCCGCGCCCGGTAGCCCGGCACGGCGCGGCCGGTGGCGCCCGGGCGGGTCTCGTCGTCGGCGGCGGAGATGAACACGTGCAGCATTTCGGTGCTGCCGATGCCGTCGATCAGCCAGCGGCCGGTGGCCTCGTGGAAATCGGTGGCCACGGATTCGGGCAGTGCTTCGCCCGCCGAGACCGCGCGCCGCAGCCGGGTGAGCGACGCTCTTCGGTCGGACGCGAGGATCGCGCGGTAGGCCGTGGGCGCGGTGAACAGCACCGTGACGCCGTGGGCCGCCGTGAGGTCGGCCAGCTCCACCGGCGTCGCGCGCTCGATGAGCAGCGTGGCCGCGCCCGCGTGCAGGGGGAACACGAGCAGCCCGCCGAGGCCGAAGGTGAAGGCGAGCGGCGGGGTGCCCGTGAACAGGTCGCTCGGCTCGGGTTTCACGAGGTGGCGCGAGAACGTGTCCGCGATGGCGATGAGGTCGCGGTGGAAGTGCATGGTGGCCTTGGGGCGGCCCGTGGTGCCGGAGGTGAAGGCCAGGATCGCCACGTCGTCGGCGGCGGTGTCGACGTCGTCGAACGTCTCCGGCTGGGTCGCGCAGCGGGCCGCGAGGTCCTCGCGCGTGTCGCCGCCGAACGCGATCAGCGGCAGGTCGAAAGGCAGCAGGTCTTCGGTGTAGCGGTGGTCGGCCAGCGCGAGCACGGGGGAGGACGCGTCGACGATCTTCGTCAGCTCGTGCGTGCGCAGCATCGGCATCGTCGTCACGGCGACCGCGCCGGCCTTGAGCACGCCGAGCCAGCACGCGGCCAGCCACGGGGTGTTCGGCCCGCGCAGCAGCACGCGGTTGCCCGGCACCACGCCGAGGCCCACCAGCGTGCCCGCGATCCGGTTGGCGCGGGCGAGCAGTTCGCCGTAGGACCAGCTGCTCGTCGGCGAGAGCACGGCGGGCCGGTCGGGGCCCCACTGCGCGACGGCTCCGTCGAGCAGACGGGTTGCGGCGTTGAGCCGATCGGGGTAGTGCAGCTCGGGAAGGTCGAAGCTCAGGTGCGGCCACTGGTCGAACGGAGGCAGGTTGTCCCGGCAGAACGTGTCCACGTGGGCACTGGGCGTGAGCTGCACGGCTGACCTCTTTTCCCGTGGCGGCCGTCAACAGAACGCCACTGTAATACAATTTACGACCGTCAGGAAGACGCTAGAGCGGCCGAAGGAGGCCGAGTCGTGGCCCCAGTCGTGAAAGCAGTCGTGAAACCCGAGGTCGACACGTGCGATCCGGACGAGGCACGGTCGCGGCTGAGCGACGTCTACTGTCCCCACCGGCTCGACCTCGTCGGGGGCGGGCGGGGATTCGTCTGCCGGCAGAGCTCACGCGGATTCGCCAAGGTGCGGTTGTTCGACCTCGTCTACGGCGGGTCCGAGGTGCACGTGGACCCGGTGCCCTTCGACGACTTCGTGCTCGTCACCCGGCCGCTCAAGGGCCGCTTCGCCGTGCGCTCCAGCGCCGAGGGGCTGGTCGGTGCCGGGTCGGGCGCGCTCGTGATGGACGCCCACGGCTCGTACCAGCTGCGGTGGTACGACAGCGCCGAGGTGCTCAACACCGTGCTGGACCGCGACGGGCTCGAACGGATCGCCGCCGAGCTGCGGGGTTGGGACGAGCCACGGCCGGTGCGCTTCGCGCTGGGCGCGCCCGGGTCGGCCACCGCCGGGCGCCGATGGGACACCGTGACCCGGTTGCTGCTGGAGGAAACGCGCGCGGGCGACGGAATGGCGGCCAGTCCGCTGCTCGCCGCCCAGCTCTTCCGGCTCGCGGCGACCGCGCTGCTGGAGGCCTACCCGAGCACGCTCGGCGAACCGCCTCCCGGGCTGCCGGGTCAGGTGTCCCCGGCGGCGGTCCGGCGGGCCGAGGCGTTCATCGAGCTCAACGCCGGTGACGACATCGGGCTGCTCGAGATCGCGGCGGCCGCGCGCCTGAGCGTGCGCGGGGTGCAGGCCGCGTTCAGCCGCGCGGGACGGCCGTCACCGGTCGCGTACCTGCGGGAGACGCGGCTGCGCCGGGCGCACGCCGAGCTGCGCGAGCGCTCGCCCGAGGAAACGACCGTGGCGGCCGTCGCGGCGCGCTGGGGTTTCGGCAACGCCGGGCGCTTCAGCGCCGAGCACCGGCGGTTGTTCGGCTGCGGCCCCGGCGAGATGCTGCGAGGAAGCTGACCGCGGGGCTCGTCAGCAGATCGCGACCGCGTTGGCCGGTGAGCCGACGCCGCCGACGAGGTTCAGCGGTTTGACCACCACGAGGAACGTGTGACCGCCTCCGCCGGCGGCGTGGGCCGAGAGCGCGTCGAGTTTCCACTGCTCGCCGATGGGCAGGCCCAGCAGCCCGATGAGGTCCTGGTGCACCATGCCCGGCTCGTGCGGCCCGCCGAACCGCGGGTCCGGCGGCGGGGGCATGGCCTCCAGCGCGAAGGTGTCCGACGCGAGCAACGCCAGGCGCCGATCCCAGATCCACGCGATCAGCTCGGGCGACTGGGCCAGACCCGTGCACCGGCGGGTTTTCGCGACCGCCGCCCGGCCCGCGGTGTCCAAAGCGGACAGATACCACTCGGCCCAGCCGGTGCGCAGCACCAGGAGATCACCTTCGCGCAGCGTTTCGCCCTGCCACGCCAGCGTCTCCTCGACGAGCTCCAGCGGCAGCGGTTCCCCGGCGGCGTGGTCGATCGGTGTGCCCTGGGCCTCCCGGAACCGGGCCACGTCGACGAGCACCCCGCGGCCGACGATCGGGTCCTCGGCCCAGCGCTGCACACCCAGCTCCGGCGTGCCGGGGCGCACGGCGGCGTCGGGAACACCGCTGTAGAACCCGGCTTCGTGGTGGCGGCGGTGGCGCAGACCGTCCACATGGGAGCTCGCCTGCAGCCACAGGTGGTCGACGTAGTCGTCGCGCTGGTCGGCGTGCGAGGACGTGATCGTCTGCTCCGGCGGCGTCCGCCACACCACCGACGGGTCGAACGCGTCGAGCGGATAGTCGAGGTTGAACACAGTGCCGTGGTGCACCAGCCCGGCCGCTTCGACCACTTGCTCGGCCTGCGCGAAGTTCGCCATGCCCCGCTCGGGCGTGCGCTGGAACACGCCCCAGCTCGAGCCGGCCGGGGCGTCGGTGCGGGCACGCAGCTCGTCGTGGCTCGGCACGGTCACGGTCTTCTCCTCTCCCTGGCTCACGCGAGCTCCCGGCCGCGGGTCTCGGGCAGGAACACCAGCGCGATCAGGAACAGACCGTAGGCGCTGGCGGCGAACACGGAGATCCCGGTCCCCAGGCCGTAGCTGCCGGCCAGCGCGCCGACCACCGCCGGCGCCAGCGCGGCCACGCCCCGGCCGACGTTGTAGCAGAAGCCCTGACCGGCACCGCGCATCTCACCGGGGAAGAGCTCCGCGAGGAACGGGCCGAAGCCGCTGATGATCCCGGATCCGAAGAACCCCAGGGGGAATCCGACGTAGATCACGAGCCCCGCCGGGATGTGCGCGTAGGCGTAGACCACGACCGTCACCGCGCTGAGGACCCCGAACACGGCGAACGTCGGTTTGCGGCCGAACCGGTCGTTGGCGAACCCGGCGGCGACGTAGCCGAGGAACGACCCCGCGATCACGAACACGAGGTACCCCGCGGCGCCGACCGCGCTCAGGCCCCGGCTCTCGGAGAGATACGTCGGCAACCACGTGAAGATTGCGTAGTACCCGCTCTGCATCCCGATCGACAGCAGCGTCGCGAGGATCGTGTACCGCAGGACCTTGCGCTTGAAGATGAGCCCGAGACTGATCGGCGTCTTGGCCTTGCGGGTGCGGCGGGCCTCCAGCCACACCGGCGACTCGGGCACCTTGCGCAGGATGTAGATCACGACCACCGCGGGGATCAGGCCGATCCAGAACATCATGCGCCAGCCGATCGCCCCGAAGTTCGGCAGGATCACCACCGACGCGATCACCGCCAGCGCCCAGCCGAACGACCAGGCGCCCTGGATGAACCCGGCGACCGCACCGCGTTTCTTCGCCGGGATGACCTCCGAGATGAGCACCGCCCCGACGGCCCACTCGCCGCCGAACCCCAGGCCCTCCACCGCGCGGTACACGAGCAGCTCCGGATAACTGCTCGCGATCCCCGACAGGGCCGTGAAAAGCGAGTACAGGAAGATCGCCGCGGCCAGGATGCGCACGCGCCCGAACCGATCGGACAACGTGCCGGCGACGATGCCGCCGAACGCCGAGAACAGCAGCGTGACCGTGCCGATGAGGCCGGCTTGTTCGTGGTTGAGCCCGAACGCGATGCTCACGGCGCCGATGGCCAGCGTGTAGAGCATGTAGTCGAACCCGTCGAGGCCCCAGCCCGCGAACGTGGCCCAGAAGACCCGGCGTTGCGGACGGTCGAGGGTGAGCGGGGGAACTTTGGCGAGGACGGACATCGTTGACCAATCCTTGTGTCGGAGGGGACGCTCAGCCGGCGAAGCGCAGCACCAGATCTGCCGCGGCCACACCGTCGGGATGGGCGATGAGCGGGTTGATCTCGAGCTCGGCGAGCCGGTCGCCGAGCCCGGCGGCGTAGCGGGAGAGCGCCGCCACGGCGGTGGCCACGGCGTCGAGGTCGGCTCCCGGTTCTCCGCGGTAACCGCGCAGCAGGGGTGCACCGCGCAGCCGGGTCAGCAGCTCCCGCACGTCGGGTTCCGACAGGGGAGCCAGTGCGGTGACCACGTCCTGGTAGACCTCCGCCGTCACGCCGCCGAAGCCGACGGTCACCACCGGCGGGTAGCCGTCGGCAGCGCCTTCCACGCCGACGAGCAGCTCGATCCCCGGCGGCAGCAGGCGTTGCACGAGGATTCCGTCGAGCACGGCGTCGGGCCGGGCCGCGTGCACGGCTTCGGTCATCTCCCGGTACGCGCTCGCCGCGTCCGTGACGCCGACGCGCACGCCGCCGACCTCGGACTTGTGCGTGATGGCGGGCGACTGCGCCTTGAGCACCACTGGGCCGCCGATCCGGCTGGCTGCTTCGGTCGCCTCCAGTGCGCTCGTCGCGAGTTCACCGTCGGGCCGCGGCACCCCCAGTGCGTCGAGCAGCGGCCCACCTGCGGCTTCGGTGACCACGCCGGTGCCGGTGAAGACGCCGGTCAGCGGCTCCGGCCGCACCGGCGGCCCGACCGTGGCCGATCGGTACAACCGGGCCAGCACGTGGGCCTTGCGCCCGATCGAGTCGTGGAGCGGCACGTGGTGCTCCCGCAGGATCTTCACGGCTTCGGTGATCTGGTTGCCGTCGGCGAGCCACACCACGCCCAGGGGCTTGGGTGAGCTTTCCGCCGCCGCCACCAGCTGGCGGGCCACACGGGCCGCGCGGGCGCCGGTCACGTTCGTCATGATCATCATCAGGACGTCGGTGCCCGGGTCGTCGAGAATGGTGCGGCAGACGTGGAACACCGAGTCGTCGTCCTGCGCGAACAGCTGCGCGGTGACGTCGACCGGGTTGCTCGTGGAGCCGTACGCCGGGATGAACTTCGCGAGCTCCCGGCGCGTTTCGGCAGCCAGCTCACCGGTCCGCAGCCCGGCTTCTTCCAACCAGTCGGCCGCGATCCCGCCCGCTCCGCCGGAGCTCGTCACGACCGTGACTCCCGGCCCTCGCACGGGTTTGCGCGCGGCCAGCTCCACCACCGTGTCCAGCAGCTGGTCGAGGTCGGTCACGCCGATCACGCCGTGCTCCGCCGACACCAGCTCGAACGCCGTGGCGGGCCCGATCATGGCGCCGGTGTGCGAAGCCGCCGCGCGCCGTCCCGCAGCCGAGCGGCCCGAGCGCAGCACGACCAGGTTCTTGCCGAGCTCCCGTGCCCGCGTGGTGAGCTGCCGCCACTGCGCACCCGGCGGGATCGCCTCCAGGTACATCGCGACGACGCGGACCTCGTCCTCTTCCAGGAACCCCGCGGCGAGATCGGCCACCCCGAGGTCGGCCTGGTTGCCGCTGCTCGCCCACGCGGTGAGCCCGATGCCCCGTTCCCGGGCCAGCCCGAGGAACGAGCCGCCGATCGCGCCGCTCTGGCCCACGTAGGCGATGCCGCTGGAGTCGCCGAGCCCGGCCTGCGCGGCCTCGCTGAACGTCGCGACGAGACCGGCGGGCCGGTAGATCAGCCCCTGGCAGTTGGGTCCGAGCAGCCGCACGCCCCCGGCGCGGGCGGCCTCGGCCATCCGCCGCTGGACTTCGAGCCCTTCGGCACCCAGCTCGGCGAAGCCCGACGAGAACACCACAGCCGTGCCGACGCCGGCGCGCACGCAGTCGTCGATCGCGCCCGGCACCGCGGCCGCGGGGACCAGGATCAGCGCGAGGTCGACCGGGCCGGGTGCGGCGTCGAGCGAGGGGTAACACGGCAGGCCGTCGAGTTCGCCGTACTTCGCGTTCACGGGCAGGATGCGGCCCGCGTAACCGAAGTCGCGCAGGTTGGCCAGCGCCTGCGCGGCGAGGCTCCCGGCCCGCGCCGACGCGCCGACGATCGCGACCGAGCGGGGGTGCAGCAGGCGAGCAGCCCAGTGGTCACCGGAGTCAACGGGCATCGAAGTGGTCCTTTCGGGCCGGTCAGGGAACCAGCCAGCTGAGCACGGGGGTGGATTGCAGGTAGACGAGCACCGACAGCACCACGACCATCAGGACGGTCCAGCCGATCGTCCGGCGGAAGAGCACCCCTTCCTTGCCGCCGAGGCCGACGGCGACGGCGGCGATCGCCAGGTTCTGCAGCGACACCGCCTTGCCGACGACACCGCCGCTGCTGTTGGCGGAGGTCAGCAGCACGTCGGACAGGCCCGCGTGGTGGGCGGTGGTGTACTGCAGCAGGCCGAACAGGGTGTTGCTGGAGGTGTCGGACCCGGTCAGCACCGTGCCGATCCAGCCGATCACCGGCGACACCAGCGGGAACGCCGCCCCGGCGCCCGCGAGCCACACGCCGAGCGTGGTGGTCTGGCCCGACAGGTTCATCACGTAGCTGAGCGCGATCACGCAGCAGACCGTGAAGATGGCCCAGCGCAGCTGCCACAGGTTGGCCAGCCAGACGCGGCCCGCGCGGCCGAGCCCGACGCCGAGGATCGGCAGGCTCAGCAGTCCCGCGATGAGCACGAGCGAACCGGGCGCCCCGATCCAGGCGAAGCTGATTTTCGAGATGCTCAGGGGTTTTCCCTCGGAGCTGAGCACGTCGGCTCCCGGCCAGTGGACCTTCGTGGTCGCCGCGGCGATCAGGTCCTTCACACCGGGCAGGTTCGCGATGATCACCACGGCCACGATCAGCAGGTACGGTGCCAGCGCGGCGAGCACCGGCGGCTCCTTTTCGTCCACGGTGGACTCATCAGCGGGCGGGGCGGCGAAGTCGCCGCCGCCGGCCGTGACCATCGAGCGCTGCCGCACCGCGGTGGCCGGCACCCGGCTCGCACGGGCGACGAGCACCGTGACCACACCGGACACCACGGCCGCGACGGTGTCCACGAGCGCCGGCGTGAGGAACACCGAGGCCGCGCACTGGACCGCGGCGAACGAGAGGCCGGCCGCGAGGGCCACGCCCCAGCGTTGCCTGAGCCCGGTCTTCCCGTCGACCACGAACACGAGGACCAGCGGGATGAACAACGCCAGCAACGGGGTCTGGCGTCCGATCATCACCGCGAGGTCGTGCACCGGCAGGCCGGTCTGCGTGCCCAGCACGTCGATGGGCTGGCCGAGCGCGCCGAACGCGACCGGTGAGGTGTCGGCGATGAGGCACGCGGCGGCGGCCTTGATCGGCGAAAGGCCCAGCGCCATCAGGATCACGGCGCAGATCGCCACCGGCGCGCCACCGCCGGCCAGGCCTTCCAGCGCGGCGCCGAAGCAGAAGGCGACCAGGATCGCCTGAACCCGGCGGTCGTCGCTGACCCGCGTGAACGCGGTGCGCAACGCGGCCGAATGGCCCCGCAGCTCGGTGACCTTGTGCAGCCAGATCGCGTTGATCGCGACCCAGAGAATCGGGAAGATCCCGTAGACGATGCCTTCCGCGGCGCCGGAGAACGCGACCGACGACGGGAGCCGGAACGCCACGATGCCCACGACCAGCGCCGCGACGAGCGACACCGGCGCGGCGATCCGCGCGGGTGTCTTGAACACACCCAGCAGCACGATCAGGAGTAAGAGGGGGATGGCCGCCAGCAGAGCGGACAGCGTCAGCGAGCCGCCGACGGGGACGAGGAGCTGTGTGAACAACGTTGTTCTCCAGGGACCGGGGCCGGTGGGGATCAGTGGCCTTCGAAGACGGGAGTTCTCTTCTCCCTGAAGGCGGCCAGCGCCTCCGCGGAGTCGCGAGTGGACTGGATCACGGCCTGGTGGGACGAGATGAGGTCCAGTGCCGTCCGCAGGTCCGTGCGGCTGCTCTGGTAGGTGGCGCGCTTGATGGTGCGCAGGGCGAGCGGGGGCCCGGCCGCGAGCTTGGCGGCGAACGCGGCCGTCCGTGCGGCGAACTCGGCGTCGGGGTAGACGTGGTTGACCAGCCCGATCCGTTCGGCTTCGTCGGCGGGCACCCAGTCGCCCGTCCACAGCAGTTCCAGTGCGCGCGACATCCCGACGAGGCGGGGCAGCAGGTAGCAGCCGCCGTCGCCGGGCACGAGCCCGACGCGCACGTACCCCTCGGAGAACCGCGCCGAAGCCGACGCGACGCGGATGTCGGCCATGAGCGCGAAATCCATGCCCGCACCCACCGCGACACCGTCGACCGCGGCGATCACCGGCTTGTCGAAGTCTTCGAGCGCGTACGCGATGCGGTGCACGCGATCGGTGAGCAACGTCTTGTCCTTGAGCGGGGTGCGGGTCTCGTCGTCGAACACGCCGAGGTCCACGCCCGAGCAGAACGCGCCGCCGGCGCCGGTGACCACCAGCACGCGGATCGTGTCGTCGGTGCGTGCGTCCTCGATGATCCGCACCCAGTGCTCCAGCATCTCGAGCGTGAACGCGTTCTTGCGCTCGGGCCGGTTCAGCAGGATGGTCCCGACGCCGTCGGTGACCGTGAACTCCAGATCCGCCACGTCAGTGTTCCTTCGTCTGGTAGCGCTTGAGCTCCTGGCGGGCGACCGTGCGCACGTGCACCTCGTCCGGGCCGTCGACGATGCGCAGGGTGCGCGCGCGGCTCCAGATCTCGGCCAGGGGCAGGTCGTCGGTCACACCGGCAGCGCCGTGGATCTGGATCGAGCGGTCGAGCACGCTCAGCGCGGCCCGCGGCGCGACGACCTTGATGGCCGCGATGTCCGAGCGCGCGTTGCGCACACCCACCTCGTCGATCAGCCACGCCGTGCGCAGCACCAGCAACCGGGCCTGGTCGATCTCCATGCGCGACTCCGCGATCTGCTGGCGGACCACGCCCTGGTCGGCCAGTGGACCGCCGAACGCGGTGCGCGACAACGCGCGCTTGCACGCCAGCTCCAGCGCGCGCTCGGCCATGCCGATCGCCCGCATGCAGTGGTGGATGCGGCCGGGGCCCAGGCGGGCCTGCGCGACGGCGAACCCACCGCCCTGCTCACCGAGCAGGTTGCTCACGGGCACGCGGACGTCGGTGTAGCTGATCTCGCAATGTCCTTGCTGATCCCGGAAACCGAACACCGGCAGCGCGCGTTCGACCTTCACGCCCGGGGTGTCGATCGGCACGAGCACCATCGAGTGCTGCCGGTGCTTCGGTGCGTCGGGGTCGCTCTTGCCCAGCACGATCAGCAGCTTGCACCGCGGGTCGGCGGCACCGGTGGTGAACCACTTGCGGCCGTTGATCACGTACTCGTCGCCGTCGCGCACGATCGTGGTGGAGATGTTGGTGGCGTCGGAAGAGGCCACGTCGGGTTCGGTCATCGAGAAGCCGGAGCGGATCGTGCCGTCCAGCAGCGGGTCCAGCCAGCGCGTCCGCTGCTCGTCGGTGGCGAACAGGTGCAGCAGCTCCATGTTGCCGCTGTCGGGCGACAGGCAGTTCATGGCCGCGGGGGCGATGAACGGCGAGCGGCCGGTTTCCTCCGCGAGCACGGCGTAGTCCACATTGGTCAAATGGGACTCGTCGGGCAGGAACAGGTTCCACAGCCCGCGTTGGCGCGCGGCGGCGATGAGGTCTTCGAGGACCGGTGGCACGTCGTGCGTGCGGCCCGCGGCGATCAGCTCGTCACGCTGGTGCGCGTAGACGGGTTCGGCGGGGTAGACCAGATCCTCCATGAAGGCGCGGACCTGGGCCAGGCGCTCGGTGGCCTGGGGGGACAGCGAGAAATCCATACGGGCTGCTCCGGGTTTCGGGTTCAGCGGGCGGGGGCCAGTGACTGGAGTGCTTCGGTCAGCTGCCACTCGACCTGGGCGTCGAGGGCGGCGAGGTCCAGCTCCTTGTCGCCCATCGCGCCGGCGACGAAGCGGGCGCGGGTCGTGGTGTTGATGCACGACAGGCGCCAGTAGGAGAACGCGACGTAGTACGGCAGGTCGGACATGTCCAGCGGCGAGCGGGCGGCGTAGGCGGCGACGAGGTCGGCGTGGCCGGGGAAGCCGCCGGCGAGCGTGGCGGGCGGGGAGATCCACTTGCCGGGGTTGTCCGGCAAGGCCCACCACACGAGCAGCCAGCCGAGGTCGGCGAGCGGGTCGCCGACGGAGGCGAGCTCCCAGTCGAGCACCGCGGCGACGTCGCCTTCAGGCGTGAGCAGCACGTTTTCCGCCTTGAAGTCGCCGTGCAGCAGGGCGGTGCCCTGCGGCTCGGGGACGCGGGCCGCGAGCCGGTCGGCGACGGCACGCAGCGGGCTGGCGGCGGGCAGCCCCAGGGTGTCGAACTGGCGCTGCCACCGGCGCAGCTGACGTTCGACGTACCCGCGGTCGCGGCGCAGGCCGTCGAGGCCGATCTCGGTGACGTCGAGGGCGTGCAGCTGGGCGAGGACCTCCGGCAGGCGCCGCCCGATCGTGCGCTTGACCTCGGGGGACAGGGCCGCGGCGGTGTCCGGGCTCAGCGTCTGCCCGGGCACGAAGTCCATCAGGAAGAACGGCGCGCCGAGCACGGCCGCGTCGGCGCACTCCGCCACCGGCTTCGGCACCGGCAGCGCGGTGGTGCTGAGCGCGGCGAGGATGCGCGCCTCGCGGCCGACGTCGTGCGCACCGGACTCCAGCGCGCCCAACGGCGGCCGGCGCAGCACGAACTGGGCGCCGGCGGCGTCGCGCACGGCGTAGGTGAGGTTCGACCGGCCGGCGGAGATCGTCGTCACCGCCAGGGGCGGTTCGACGGCGCTGCCCTGGCTCGCCAGCCACTGCGTGAGCGCCACTACGTCGACGCCCGGCGGCCCCTGGTTCGGCACCTTCGACCTCCTGACCACGAGGGGAGATAAAATCGGGACAGCGTCCCGAACTTGTGGAGGATCCTGGACCCGGCGGGCGCGGGTTGTCAAGGTGGTCGGGCGGCGGCTGGTTACAGTGGCTCGCGGAGGGAGACAGGTGAGCGGTGCACGGGGACAGCTGGTGAGCGGGCCGGGGTCGAGTGGGCAGGGTTCTGCCGTCGACGCCGAGCCGCGGTTTCGCGCCCTCGGCATGACCGGGCGCGTGTTCGCGGTGCTCGACGCCGTGATCGCGCGCCAGGACGGCGACACCGGCGTGCGCGAGCTCGCGGCGCACCTGGACGTGAGCCGCAGCGCGGTGCACCGGATCCTGCAGACGCTGGGAGACCTGGGCGTGGTCCGCGGGCAGCCGGGCGGGCGCTACGACCCGGGGCCGCGGCTGCTGGTGTGGGCGAAGTTCCTGGGCGAGCGCAACGTGCTGCTCACGCGCGGCCACGACGAGCTCGTGGCGCTGGAACGCGAAGCCGGCGAGACGGCGATGCTGCTGACCTACACGCCCGGCGACGAGTCGGCCCGAGTCGTGAGCTCGGTCGAGTGCGGCAAGCCCGTGCGCTACACCGTGCGCATCGGCTCGGCTTCGCCGTTGTACGCGGGGTCGGCCGGAAAGGCGATCCTGGCGAACCTTCCCGCGGACTTCCTGGCCACTTTGGATCGTCCGGTGCTCACCGGCGCCACGATCGGCGACCTCGGACAGCTGCGGGCCGAGCTGGCACACGTGCGTGAGCAGGGCTTCGCGACCAGTGTCGGCGAGCGCATCCCCGAAGCCGCCGGCGCCGCGGCCGCGTACTTCCGCGACGGGGAACCGGCGGGGGCCTTCAACATCACCGTGCCGCGCCACCGCTTGTCCGATGTGGACGGACTGCGCCGGCTCGGCGAGCTCGTGCAGGGCGCGGCCGACCGGCTCACGGCGGCGCTGGCCGTGCCGCCGCAGGTTCCGCGGGTGCCGGCGACCGGCGCGGGGGAGTCCTCGGGGGTGTCGGCCGAGCGGCGGTCCATCGTGCGCGTCGCCGCGGCGCTCGACGCGCTGGCCCGCTCGTCGGCCGACGGCGTTTCCGTCGACGACCTCACCGCCGGCATCTCCAGCGGGCGCGCCACCGCGGCGCGGCTGCTCGACGCACTGGCCTCACTGGGCCTGGCTCGCCCCCTCGGAGGCGCCCGCTTCGAAGCCGGCGCCGAACTGCTCGTGTGGGCGGCCCGGCTCGGCCGCGGGACCGGCGTCGGCCCCGTCGCGGCCGATCTCCTCGCCGACCTCGTCCGCGACGTCGGCGAAAGTGCCTACCTGGCCCGCTACGACCCGGTGGCCGAAGGCGTGGTGTTCGAAGCCGGGCGGACCACCGACAAACCCATCCAGTACGTGATCCCACTCGGCTCCACCGCACCCCTGCACGCCGGCGCGGCGGGCAAGGCCGTGCTCGCCTGGCGAGGCCCGGAATCCCTGGCGGCGCAGGACTTCACGCGCTTCTCGCCGACGACGATGGTCGACCGCACCACCCTGGAGGCGGATCTGGCGCTGGTGCGCGAACGCGGCTACGCCGTGAGCACCGGCGAACGCATCCCGGAGGCCTCGGGCATCGCCGCACCGTTCTTCTCCGACGGCGTGGTCGCCGGCGCCCTCACGATCACCATCCCGCACTACCGCTTCGACCCGGCGCGGACACAGGAGTTCGCGGACCGCGCAATCTCCGCGGCCGCAGAACTCACGCGGCTGCTGACGGCGGGGACGCTGTTCACCTGAGCCTGGCGAAACGGCCGGTTCGCGCACGGTGGGGGACAGGCAGCGCACACTGCGTTGACTGTCCGGCACGGGTGCGAATACTCCGCAGGGAAGGTAAGCCACGTCACTGCCGGAGGAGGACGCCCGTGAGCGTCGAATCGCTTGCTTCCCACTACGAACCGCTGATCAACGGTGAGTTCCGCTCGATCTCCACCGAGACGTTCCCGGCGGTCGACGCCGCCACCGGTGCACAGCTCGCGACGATCACCCGCGGTGGCACCGCCGAGGTCGACGCCGCGGTGGCGGCCGCTCGCGCGGCGTTCCCGAAGTGGGCGGCCACACGGCCCGAGGAACGCTCTCTGCTGCTGCACCGCCTCGCCGACTGGATCGAGGCCAACGCCGAGCGCCTCGCCGCCATCGACACGATGGACATCGGCCGCACGATCTTCGAGACCCCGCTCGACCACCGCATCGCCGTGGGACAGTACCGGTTCTTCGCCTCGGCCGCCGTCACCCACGACGGCTGGAACCGCCCCGTCACCGGCGGCTGGGCCATCGCGAAGCGCGAGCCGATCGGTGTCGTCGGGCAGATCATCCCGTGGAACGTGCCCGCGATCATGACGGCGTTCAAGCTCGCGCCGGCTCTCGCGGCCGGGAACACGGTGGTGCTCAAGCCGGACGAGAACGCTTCACTGTCCACTTTGGAGCTGTGCACGAAGCTGGCCGAGCTGTTCCCGCCCGGCGTGGTGAACGTCGTGCCGGGCTTCGGCGACGAGGCCGGCGCGGCACTCACGGCCCACCCGGACCTGGACAAGCTCGCCTTCACCGGCTCCGCGGAAGTCGGCCGGCTCGTGGCCCACGCCGGCGCCGAACGGCTCGTGCCGGTGTCACTGGAACTGGGTGGCAAGAGCCCGAACATCGTGTTCCCCGACATCGAGGACCTCGACCGTGTGATCGACAACGCGACCTTCGCGGCCACGTACTGCAACGGCCAGTCCTGCCTCGCCGGCACCCGCCTGTTCGTGCACGACGACCTGTACGACGACTTCCTCGGCAAGCTGGGCGCGAGCTTCGAGGGTGTGCGCGTCGGGTCCCCGCTCGACCCCGCCACCCGCCTCGGCTGCCTCGTCTCGGAGAAACAGGGCCGGCGTGTGCTGGACTACATCGCCTCCGGCCGAGCCGACTCGTCCCTCGTCACCGGCGGCGGCCGCGCCACGGTGGCCGGCAGTGAACACGGCTGGTTCATCGAGCCGACCGTGTTCGAGACGGACAACTCCAGCCGCATCGCCCAGGAGGAGATCTTCGGCCCCGTGCTGTCGGTGATCCGCTGGAAGGACTACGAGGCCCTCATCGACCAGGCCAACGGCGTCGAATACGGCCTCGCCGCCGGCGTCTACACCACCAACCTGAAGAACGCGATGCGCACGGCCGACCGCCTGCAAGCGGGCTCGGTCTGGGTCAACCAGTACTTCAACCTCGTCGACGGCTCGCCCTTCGGCGGCTACAAGGGCAGCGGCCTGGGCCGCGAGTACTGCAAGGAAACGCTGGACATGTACACGCAGCTCAAGTCGATCGTGCTGGCGGAGGAACTGCCGCCGCCGCTGTTCGGCTGAGCCGGGGCTGCGGGCGTACTGCGCCGGGCTCCTCGGAGTTCGCCGAGGAGCCCGGCGCAGGCAGCGCCGACCCTCACCGCACGGTCACTGCCGCGCGTCGAGGTACTGCGGGTCCGGCGGCGGGATCGGGGTGTCGGGTACGCCGGCCAGCAGGGTGTTCATCGCGTGGAAGTACGGCGGTGCCGCGACCGTGCCACCGAACGCACCATGCCCACAGCGGCCAAGATGCACCGGCGTGCCCGGGCAGATCTCCTCGGGGGTGCGGCCGTCGGCGAACACCATGGAGGACACGGCGAAGTTGTCGACACCGCCCACAAACGCCACGGATTCAGACTCCTGCGTCGTACCCGTCTTACCGATATCCGGCCGAGTCCAGCCCGCCGACCGAGCGGCAGCAGCCGAAGTACCGACAGTGGTGTCCTGCGAGAGCCCCGCCTCCAAGGTGTTCGCCACACCAGTGGGGATCACCTGCTCGCACGCCTCCTGCTTCACCGGCACGGGCCGGCTGTTGCGGTCCGTCACCGACAGGATCGGGTTCGGCGGGCACCACGTGCCGCCGCTCATCAGGGTGGCCGAGACGTTGGCCATTTCGAGCGGGCTCACCGGGCTGTTGCCAAGGGTGAACGACAGCAGGTTCTGGAAGTACTGCGACTGAGGCTGGTTGTACTGCGGGTTCTTCGACCGCGCGTCCGACGGGTCGGTGATCGGCGGATTGCCCGCGTCGTTGGTCGCGAGGGTGTTTCGCAGCCCCAGTTTGCGCGCCATGTCCAGCACTGCGGGCATGCCCACCTGGGACTCGAGGCCCACGAACGCGACGTTCGGCGACGTCGCCAGCCCGCTGGCGAGCGAGATCGGATCGGGGTAGTTCGTGCCGTCGTTGCTCACCGAGTAGCACGGTGTGAAGCGGTTCGCGTTCGGTGGCGTGAAGCAGTTGCTCAACGGGTTGGGCAGTGGCGTGTTCAGCCCCGCCTTGCCGGACACCATCGCGGCCGCCGAGGTGAAGATCTTGAACGACGAACCGGCGCCGAACTTGTTGCTCGCGTCCGCCACGATGTTCGTGGACGTCTCGCCCTTCGCCGGATCGGTGCCGTAGTTGCGGTTCGCGACCATCGCGAGCACCTGGTGCCCGCCGGAACCCGGCTGCACCACGGCGAACGTGTTGGCCACGCCGTCCTGCGTGGTGGGCACGTTGTTGTCCACCGCGTCCTTCACGACCTGGCTCACGTGCGGGTCCATCGTGGTCTTCACGACGTAGCCGGCCGTGTCGAGCTGGTCGAGGGTGAACCCGGCCTTGGTCAGGTAGTTCACGGCGTACGCGCAGAAGAACCCGGCGTCGGCCGCCGCGCCCATGCAGGTGCTCGACGGGGCCGCGGGCCGCGTGCCGACCACGCCGAGCGGCGTCGCTTTCGCGGCGGTGGCGAAGGAAGCGGGGATCGACTTCGCCGTGACCATCGAGTCGATGACGGTGTTGCGCCGCTTGAGCGCGTTGTCCGGATGCGTGTACGGGTTGTAGACGCTGGGGTTGTTCACCATGCCGGCCAGCAACGCGGCCTGCGGCACGGTCAGTTTGTCCGCTGTGGTCCCGAAATACGCTTCCGCCGCCGCGCCGATGCCGTAGACGGTGCCGCTGAACTCGACCACGTTCAGGTAGTCGGCGAGCACGTCGTCCTTCGGCACGGTCTGGCTGATCTGCACGGCCATCTTGGCCTCGCGCAGCTTGCGGGCCAGAGAGTCCTCGCGGTCCTTGTCCTGCGCCGTCTTGTCACCGCGGTCGACGACGTTGATGAGGTAGTTCTTCACGTACTGCTGCGTGATCGTCGACGCGCCCTGCAGGTCGCCACCCGAGCTGTCGTTCACCGCGGCGCGCAGCATGCCCTGCGGGTCCACGCCGCCTTCGGTGTAGAAGCGCCGGTCCTCGATGTCGACGATCGCGGCTTTCATCGTCGGCGCGATCTGCGCCGCGGTGACCGGAATGCGGTACTGCGAGTACAAAGTCGCTATCGTGCCGCCATTCCGGTCCGTCACCGTCGTCACGAGTGGCGGGTCCGCGTGCTCGAGGTCCGCGGAGATCGCGTCGACCGAGTCACTGACCTGATTGGACAAAACGCCCGCGCCGATCGCGACCGGTGCCATCGTGCCCGCGACGAGAACGCCTGCCAGCACGCACAATCCGATGAACGGGGCTACCCCCCTGCCTTTTCCCACGGTCCCAACCTACGACCGGGCTCGTGTGAATACGGTGGGTAAACGAAGTGGTGTCATCGAGCCAACCTTCCGAGCAGAGCCGACGCGACGCCGATCGCCACGGCGGTCGCACCCAGGAGGACGCCGAAGTCCAGCCCGAGGTTGGCCGGAGTTCCGATGAGAAGTCCGCGCAGGGCGTCGACCTGGTAGCTCAACGGGTTGAGGTGGCTCAGCACCTTCAGCCAGCCGGGCATGAGGTCCACCGGGTAGAGGGCGTTGGACCCGAAGAACAACGGCATGGTGATGGCCTGCCCGATCCCCATCAGCCGCTCGCGTGACAGCACGATGCCGGCGATCACGATGGAGAAACAGCAGAAGAACGCCGAGCCCAGGATCACGACCACGACCATCCCCAGCAGCCGCAGCGGGTTCGCGGTGAGACCGACGCCGAGGATCGCCGAGAGCACGAGCACCATCAGTGCCTGCACGAGCGCGCGCAGCCCGGCCGCGAACGCCTTGCCGGCCACGAGCGCGGCCCGCGGGGTCGGTGTCACGAGCAGCTTCGCGAGCACGCCGGCGTCGCGTTCCCAGATGATCTGGATGCCGTAGAAGATCGCGATGAACAACGCCGACTGCGCGAGGATCCCGGGCGCGAGGTAGTCGAGGTAGGGGATCGGGCCGGTGGGGATCGCGTGGATGCGCGTGAACGTCTCGCCGAAGATCAGCAGCCACAGCGCGGGCTGGATGGCGCGCGTGAGCAGCTCGGACTGGTCGCGGCGCAGCTTCTGCAGCTCCACCAGGCACATCGCGCCGATGCGCGAGAGCAGGACGCGCAGTTGCTCCAGCGGTCCCGGGTCAGCCGAGACGGCGGGCGGTGCGGCGAGTGGCGCGGACATCGCGTATCCCTCCTGTGTCGCTCTGCAGCGCGTCGCCGGTCACCGACCGGAACACATCGTCCAAAGTGGAGTCGGGCCCGAGCTCGGCTTCGAGCTCGGCCGGCGTGCCGAGCGCGCGCACGCGCCCGGCGTGCATCAGCGCGACGCGGTCGCAGTACTGCTCGGCTTCGTCCATGTAGTGGGTCGTGACGAGCACGGTCATGCCGGTGCGTGTGCGGATCTCGGTGATGCGCTCCCACACCGCCGAGCGCGCCACCGGGTCGAGGCCCACGGTCGGCTCGTCGAGCACGAGCAGCCGCGGGGAGCTCACCAGGGCCTGCGCCAGTTCGAGGCGGCGGATCATGCCGCCGGAGTAGCCGCCGACGGGCCGGTCGGCGTCGTCGAGCAGGCCGACCAGGTCGAGCGCGCGCCTGACCTCGTCGGCGCGGCGCGAGCGGCGCACGTCGAACAGCCGCGCGAACAGCGACACGTTCTCGCGCCCGGTGAGCGCGCCGTCGGCCGAGAGCTGCTGCGGCACGTAGCCGATCAGCCGGCGCACGGCCATGCGGCGGCGCGTGACGTCGACGCCGAACACCGTGACCGTGCCGGCTTCCGGGGGCAGCAGTGTGGTGATCATGCGGATCGTGGTCGTCTTGCCCGCGCCGTTGGGGCCGAGCAGGCCGAAGATCTCGCCGGGCACGATCTCCAGGTCGACGCCGTCCACGGCCTTGGTGGCGCCGAACGAGTGCCGCAGGCCGGTGCAGCGCACAGCGGGTTCGATGCCGGGCTCGGCGCCGGGTTCGGGGTCGCTCATGCCTCCTCCTTCAGGACGTCCATCAGCTTCTCCAGCGCGGGCAGGGCCGCAGTGATCGACTCGGTGTCCTCTTCGGACAGCCGGGCGAGCGCGCCCGTGACGAGCCCGGCGCGCGCCTTGCGCCAATGGGCCATGCGCACGCGCGCGGCGCCGGTCACCTCCAGCCGCGCGGCGCGCCGATCGGCCGGGTCCACCTCGCGGCGCAGCAACCCGGCTTCGACGAGCAGGTTCACGAGCGTGCTCACGGAATTGCCGGCGAGCCCCAGCTCCCGCGCCGCGGCCGCGACACCGATACCGGGCACCCGGTCGACGACCCGCAACAGCTCCACCTGCGCACCGGGCAACGGCGGCCCGGGCACCTCCGCGCGCACCCGCCGCCGCACCACCCGCCGAATACCCTGCACGGCGCCCATCAACCGTTCGGCGAGGTCGGGAGAGGAGGCCATGCGGTCAAGGTAGCTCTGAGTCAGAGTTATGTGCAACGCCGATTGTCGCGTTGGTCGCCTTTGCGGCTCAGGGCAGCCGGCTGAGGGTCATCGACACGCCGAGCGCGGTCATCGTGACCGCGATCAGTCCGTCGAGCACGCGCCACGCCGAGGGCCGCGCGAACACCCCCGCGAGGCGGCGCGCGCCGAGGCCCAGGGCGCTGAACCAGGCGGCGCTGGCCAGCGCCGCCCCGGCGCCGAACGCCCAGCGGCCGGAGCCGTGGCCGGCCGCGACGGAGCCGAGCAGCAGGACGGTGTCGAGGTAGACGTGGGGGTTGAGCCAGGTCAGCGCGAGGCCCGTCAGCACGGTGCGCCGCGGCGAGACTGGCTCGAGTGCGCCGACCACGAGTGCGCCGGGGCGGACCGCACGCCGGGCCGCGAGGAACCCGTAGGTCACCAGGAACAGGCCGCCGACCACGGCCACCGCGGTGATCACGCCCGGCCGGCGCTCGACGATCGCACCGACTCCGCTCACGCCGGCGGCGATGAGCACGACGTCCGACAGCGCGCACAGCACGATCAACCGCACCACGGCGCCGCCCCGCAGGCCTTGCTGCAGCACGAAGGTGTTCTGCGCTCCGATGGCGACGATGAGGGACAGGCCGGTACCGAAGCCGGCGGCGAGGACGGGGACCACGCCGTCGAAGGTAAAACCCACCTCGAAGTTGACGCCAGCTAAAGATTCTTAAGTAGCATTAGCCATCGTGATGTCGGATCTTCCGCTCGACCAGGTCCGGACGCTGCTCGCCGTGGTCGACGAGCAGTCGTTCGACCGCGCGGCCGCCGCGCTGCACGTGACGCCGTCGGCCGTGAGCCAGCGCGTGAAGGCGCTGGAACAACGCTTGGGGCGCGTGCTCATCCTGCGCACGAAACCCGTGCGCCTCACCGACTCCGGCCAGGTCTTGGTGCGCTTCGCCCGCCAGCTCACCCGCCTCGAAGCCGACACCCGCGCCGAGCTCGGTCTCGCCGGCGCGGCGGGCCCGGCCACCGTGGCCGTCGCCGTGAACGCCGATTCCCTGGCCACCTGGTTCCTCCCCGCGCTCGCCGCGGTGCCCGGCGTCTCCTTCGATCTGCGCAGCGACGACCAGGACCACACCGCCGCCCTCCTGCGCGAGGGTCTGGTGATGGCCGCCGTCACCTCCGCGCCGCACCCCGTCCAAGGCTGTACCTCCGCGCGGCTCGGCCTGATGCGCTACCGCGCGGTGGCCGCTCCCGTGTTCGTCGAACGGTGGCTCGCGGACCGGCCGTTGAACGTGGCGCTGTCCGAGGCGCCCGCGGTGCTGTTCGACCGGAAAGACGACCTCCAGGACCGTTTCCTGCGGAACCTGACGCGGCGAACGCCAGGACCGAAGCATTTCGTGCCGTCGTCGGAGTCGTTCGCCGAGGCGGTGGCCGCGGGCCTGGGGTGGGGTCTGGTTCCCGAGCTCCAGCTCCGCGAAGGCCTGGTGGATCTCGCGCCCGAGCGCCCGGTGGACGTTCCGCTGTACTGGCAGCAGTGGAAACTCGACTCCCCGGCGCTCGCGGCGGTCTCGAGGGCCGTGGCCGAGGCGGCCGGGGCCGCGTTGCGGAGATGACCGGGTTGTCCCCCTCCGGGCCGGGGTCGGATGGTTTGATCACAGTCGTGGACAGCGTGGAGCGCAGGAAATCACCGGAGCGGCTCGTCTTCTTCAGCGACGCCGTGGTCGCGATCGCCCTGACCCTGCTCGTGCTGCCGCTCACCGACCTCGTGCCGGAACTGGCCGCGGAGCACGGCGACCCGTTCGACGCGGTGCTCGAGCACTGGAACCAGATCTTCAGCTTCGTGCTCAGTTTCGTGGTGATCGCGCGGATGTGGTGGGGCCACCACCGCATCTTCGAGGAGGTTCGCGCCTACAACGGGCCGCTGGTGTACGTGAACTTCGTGTGGCTGTTCACCATTGCCGTGCTGCCGTTCCCCACGGAGATCACCGGCTCGTTCGCCGCCAACCGCTTCGCCGCCATGTTCTACACCGGCACCATCTTCGCCAGCAGCGCCGCCCAGTCCGCGCTGGTGCTCATCGTGCGCAGGGACCGGAACGTGGCCCGCAGCCCCGATTCCGTGAGTGACCAGTGGCTCGGCAACACCTGGTTCTCCACGGCCGCGCTGCTGATCGCGTTCGTGGTGGCGGCGATCAAGCCCGTGCTCGGGTACTACGCCCTGTTGCTGCTCATCGCCGCGCCCTGGGCCGCCCGTTGGCTGGTCGGCCGCAAGGCCGGGAACTGACGCCCACTCCTGAAGCTCACGCCTGGGGCAGCGGCCACAAGTCGTCGTTGAGCATCCGCTTGAGGATCTTGCCCGTGGCGTTGCGTGGGAGCTCCGGGACGAAGTAGACGTCGCGCGGCACCGCGAAACGCGCGAGCTTCTGGTGGATGTAGTGCCGCACATCCTCGGCGTGCATGCGAGCGCCCCGGCGGAGCACCACGTACGCGGCGAGGCGCTGGCCGAACTCGTCGTCCGGCACGCCCACCACGGCGGCCTCGTACACGCCGGGCAGCGCGACGAGTGCTTCCTCCACCGGACGCGGGAACACGTTCTCGCCGCCGGACACGATCATCTCGTCGGCGCGGCCCGTGACGAACAGGCGCCCGGCGGCGTCCTGGTAGCCGACGTCGCCCGTGGCCATGAGGTCCTTCGAACGCGGCACGCTGGAGCCGTTGGTGTAGCCGTCGAAGAGCATGTCGTTGCCGACGAAGATCTGGCCCTCGTCGCCGGGCGGCACGGGGCGGCGTTCGTCGTCGAGGATCGCGATGCGGGTGCCCGGCGGGCAGCGGCCGGCGGTGGTCGGCGCGGCGCGCAGGTCGGTCGGGTCGGCGATGCTCGCCCAGGAAACCTCGGTGGAGCCGTAGAAGTTGTAGAGGATGTCGCCGAAAGTGTCCATGAAGGACGTGACGAACGAGCCCGACATCGCCGAGCCGCTGCTGGCCACGATGCGCAGCGACGACAGGTCGTAACGGCTGCGCACTCGCTCGGGCAGCTCGTGGATGCGCTGCAGCATGATCGGCACGGCGAACAACGCGTCGCAGCGGTGCTCGGCGATCATCCGCAACGTCTGTTCCGCGTCGAACCGGCGGATCAGCGACAGCTCGGCCCGCACGGACATCCCGATCTGCAACGCGGCCAGGCCCCAGCTGTGGAACAGCGGCGCGGCGACGGCGATCTTGTGCCGTGCCCGCAGTGGAATCCGCGCCAGGATGCTCGCCGCCGTGCTCATGCCCTTCGGCGTGGGGCGGCGCGCGCCCTTCGGGGCGCCGGTGGTGCCGGAGGTGAGGACCACGATCTGGCCGGGCCGCTTGGCCGGCTTCGGCCGCGTGACGGGGGCGTCGTGGATGAGCTCGTCGACGGTCCGGTAGCCCTGCTCGGCGTCGTCCCACGTGCTCACGCGCGGGAAATCGCCCTGCACCCCGGCGATCGTGTGCGCGAACTCGTCGTCGGCCAGCACCGCCACCGGCTTGTGCTCCGCGAGCACGTCCTCCACCGACGAGGGGGAGAGGCCGGTGTTGAGCAGTACCACGTCGACTCCGAGCTTGCTGCACCCGACGAACGCCTCGACCATCGCCGCGTGGTTGCGGCACATCAGCGCCACGCGCCGGCCGGGCTGCACGTCGAGCTTGGCCAGGGCGTTGGCGAGCTGGTTGCTGCGCTCGTCGATGTCGCGGAACGTGCGGCTGTTGCGTTCGTCGTGCACGGCGATGTCGTCGGCGCCGCGCGCGGTCGCGGCGAGGTAGCCGCCGGCGATGGTGGCGCCCCACTGCGAGAGAGAACTGAGCTGCTTCGCGACCTTGTCCGGCCGGCCGGACTTGAGGACACCGGCGCGGACCAGCGTGTTGGCCGTGCGCAGGGTGGTCGCTCGGTCGTACTCGGGTGGTTCGGCGGCCTCGCCCGAGAGCTGCAGGTCGATCCGGTGCGTCAGCTCCTTCAGCATGGCGCGTACGGCCGAGCGGGACACCAGGTCGTGGTGCTCGGGAGGCAGTGACGGCAGCATCATGCGCAGCACGATCTCCGTCGTCCCGCCCGCGAGCGCGCGCAGCTCGAACGAGACCCAGTTGCGTTCGTCGGGCAGCCCGCACCACACCACGTGCTCGCCCGGCCGGTACACCACCGCGTGGATCGTGCCCTCGACGAGTGTGTCGCGTCCCGGCGCCAGCCTGATCAGGCATCGCGGGCCTCGGCCGCGCACTGCGGCCTCGGTCACCTCGCACCAGCTGATCACCGGCAGGAATCTCGGGTAGAGCTCGGGGGAGCCGATGATCTGCCACACCGCGTCGGACGGGTGCCCGACCGTCGAGGTCGCCTCGACCACATCGTCTCGCATTGCGATCCGCCTCACCACCGCGCGCGTTGCGCTCCCCGGTACGTACCGGACACGCGTTCAGGTGCGGGCACGCTACCAGCAAACGGCTCGGCACCGGTACTGGTGAATGACCAGGAATAGGGCGGGACGGGAATTTTCAGACGAGCGCGGCGGGCACGGCAGGAACCGACGCGAGTGCGGAGCCGAGCTCGTGTCCCACGGCGAGGCGGACCTCGTCGCGCAGCCGGGCGAGTTTCTCCACGTCGATGCCCGTGGCGATGCCTTCGCGGTGGAGCAGGTGCACGAGGTCATCGGTGGCGATGTTGCCCGAGGCCCCGGGCGCGAAGGGGCAGCCGCCGATCCCACCGAGCGACGCGTCGAAGCGGCGGATGCCGAGCCGCAGCCCTTCCCACGCGTTGGCGGCGGCGAGGCCGTAGGTGTCGTGCAGGTGCAGGCCGAGGGGCAGGTCCGGCACCGCGTCGCGCACAGCTTCGACGCCGCGGCGCAGCAGGCTCGGGTTGGCGGCGCCGATGGTGTCGGCGAGGTGCAGCACACCGGCGCCCAGCTTGGCCAGGCGCTCCGCGGTGGCGGCGGTGCGCGCGGGGTCGGTGTCGCCGTCGAAGGGGCAGACGAACGCGGTGGCGATGGTCGCCTCGATGGCCACGTCGCCGGCGACGAGGATCTCCGCGCAGTTCTCGAGCCGGGCGAGGGCGCCTTCGGTGGGCACGCCCGCGTTGGCGGTGCTGTGCCCGTCGCTCGCGGAGACGACGAGCCGCACGGACCGGGCGCCGGCGTCGACCGCCTGCTGGGCGCCGCGTTCGGTGAACACGAGCGTGTGCAGGGTGGTGGGGCTGGTCGCCGGGTCGAGCGTGCGCAGGAGCTCGTCGGTGTCGGCCATCTGCGGCACGCGGCGCTTCGAGACGAAGGAGCCGACCTCGAGCGCGCGGAAGCCGGCGTCGACCAGGCCGCGGGCGAGGCGGAGCTTGTCGGGGGTGGGCACGGTGCGGGCTTCGTCCTGCAGGCCGTCGCGGAGCACGACCTCGGTGATGAGGACTTCGTCCATGGTGGGTTCTCCTTGTCTGTCAAATGACGCCTTCGGCGCGCAGGCGGGCGCGGGTGCCTTCGTCGAAGCCGAGTTCGGTCAGCACGTCCTCGGTGTGCTCGCCGAGCTCGGGGCCGAGCGTGCGGATGCTGCCCGGGTGCTCGCCGAGCGCGGGGACGATGCCGGGGAAGGTGACCTCGACGTCCTCGTCGTCGATGCGCACGTGGCGGCGCTGGTGCATGCCGCGGGCCTCGAAGTGGGGGTCCTTGGTGATGTCCTCGGCCGTGAGGATGGGGCCGCACGGCACGTCGGCGGCGCGCAGCGTGGTCTCGGCGGCGTCCTGGGACCGGCCTGCCGCCCACTCGCCGATGACCTGGTCGAGGCGCTCGGCGTTGGCGACGCGGCCGGCGTTGTCGGCCAGCGCGGGGTCGTCCGCGAGGTCGGGGCGGCCGATGGCGTGGGCGAGGCGGCGGAAGATGGCGTCGCCGTTGCCGCTGACGACGATGTACTTGCCGTCGCCGCAGCGGTAGGTGTTGGAGGGGGAGACGCCGGGCAGCGCGGAGCCGGCCGGTTCGCGGACGACGCCGAACGCGTCGAAGTCGGGCACCAGCGACTCCATCAGGGAGTAGACGGCTTCGTAGAGCGCGACGTCGACGACCTCGCCGCCGTCGCCGTGGCGTTCGCGGCGCACGAGACCCATGAGCGCGCCGATCACGGCGTAGAGGCCGGCGACGGAGTCGGCCAGGCTCACGCCGACGCGCGTCGGTGGGCGGTCGGGGTAGCCGGTGAGGGCGCGCAGCCCGCCGACCGCCTCGGCGACGCCGCCGAAGCCCGGGCGGTCGCGGTACGGGCCGGTCTGGCCGTAACCGGAGACGCGCACGAGGACGAGGCCGGGGTTGAGCTTCTTGAGCTCGTCCGGGCCGAGGCCCCAGCGTTCGAGGGTGCCGGGGCGGAAGTTCTCGAGGACGACGTCGGCTTTCTCGATGAGCTTGCGGGCGACGTCCTGGCCTTCGGCCGAGCGCAGGTCGAGCGTGATCGAGCGCTTGTTGCGGCCGAGGGCGCGGAACAGCAGGGAGGTGTCGCCCCCGTGCAGGCGCCAGCGGCGCAGCTCGTCGCCGGTGCCGGGTCGTTCGACCTTCACGACGTCGGCCCCGAAATCGGCCAGCAACCGGCCGGCGGTGGGCGCGGCGATGAAGTTGCCCAGTTCGACCACCCGCACCCCCGCGAGGGGTCCTTGCTTGTCCATGATCCGCTCCAACCACATAGTGAGTTGCTAACTCAGAATACGGGTGCGCGTGTCGCCGTCAAGCCGAACGAGGCTGACTACACTCGGCGAAACAGTCGGGTCGGTCACAGAACGGGGCATCGATGGCGGAAGAGCGGGGCGGCACCGCGCCGGTGCTGGTGCTGCGGAAGTTCAAGCAGATCCTCGAGTCGTTCACGATCGCGGAGCCCGAGCTGACCCTGCAGCAGATCACCCGCGCCACCGGCCTGCCGGCGAGCACCTGCCAGCGGCTCGTGCACAACCTCGTGCGCGAGGGTTTCCTCGACCGGTACGACGACACGTACCGCGTCGGCCTCGGCCTGGTCCGCTGGGCCGCCCCGGGTACCTTCGGGCTCGACCTGGTGCGCCTCGTGCGCCCCGTGCTCCACAAACTCCGCGACGACTCGGGCGAGACCGCGTGCCTCTACGTCCGCGACGGGGCGTTCCGCACGGTCGTTTCGCTGGCCGAGTCGCGCCACCCGGTGATCCGGCTGTTCGTGGTGGGCATGGTCATGCCGCTGCACGCGGGCTCCGCGGGCAAGGTCTTCCTGGCCTGGGACCGCCTCGCGTTGCGTGACGCTGTCGGCCACGGGCTGGCCCGCTTCACCGCGCACACGATCGTGGACATCGACCAGCTCAACCAGCAGCTCGCCCAGGTCCGTTCGGACGGCTACGCCAGCAGCTTCGAGGAACGCGACCTGGGGGCGGCTTCGCTGAGCGCGCCCGTGTTCGGGCTGACGGGCGAGCTGAGCGCCGTGATCGGCATCGGGGCGCCGACGCAGCGGATGACCTCGGCCGACGTGCCGCGGTTGGCGCCGTTGGTGCTGGAAGCGGCAGCCGCGGCTTCGGAGCGGTTGGGGTACCGGGCGGGGATGGCCCGCGACGTCACGGGCTGACTGGTTCCGGTTCGCGGCTCCGTGCTGCTGCCGGTCGGCTCTTCTGCGTATCCTGGTTGTCACGGAACGCAGTCGTGAGGGTTGTCGGCGAGGCCGGCGTCCGATGTGGGTCGTTCGCCGGTTTGCTTGCGGGCTGAAGATTTCTTGTCACCCGTTCGCTGAGCCGGAAGTCCACTCTTAGTGCTGGTGAGAGCCCTGATGAAGCCGAAAGCGTCTCGATCAGTGGGCTCTTCGGGCTGATCAACAATCTCCGCGACCTTGACGACCGTGTACCTGCCGCCACATCATGGGGCAACGAATCACATAGTGGATCGATTGATCCGCGCGGCCATGACTGTCAAAGGAGACGACGGATGGCGAACCCCCTCGACACGGCGGAGCCGGGGACGGCCGCGGTCGCGGCGCGGCTCGATCGGCTGCCGATCACGCGAACGCACCGGCGCGCAACCGTGGCTGTCGGACTCGGGCTGTTCTTCGAGTTCTACGAGGTGTTCCTGACAGGGACGATCAGCGCGGTGCTGGTCAGCGAGTTCAAGCTCAGCAAGGCGGCCCTCCCGCCGCTGCTCGCGTCGACGTTCCTCGGCATGTTCTTCGGTGCCCTGCTGCTCGGGCGGCTCGCGGACCGCTTCGGGCGGCGCGGGGCGTTCCTGCTGAACCTGGGGCTGTACTCGTTCTTCTCGTTGCTCGGTGCGTTCAGCGGCAGCGCGGTCATGCTGCTGATCACCCGGTTCTTCGCGGGGGTCGGCCTCGGTGCGGAGCCGCCGCTGGCGGACACCTACCTCACGGACCTGCTGCCCGCCCGCAAGCGCGGCAAGCTGATCGCGTGGGCGTACACGCTGGCGTTCTGCGGGGTGCCGGTCGTCGGCTTCCTCGCGAAGGGGCTCACCGAAGGGTCGTTCCTGGGCCTGGCCGGCTGGCGCTGGCTGTTCGTGATCGGCGCGCTCGGCGCCGGGGTGGTGTTCCTGCTGCGCCGCGGCCTGCCGGAGTCGCCGCGGTGGCTGCACTCGGTGGGGCGCACGCAGGAAGCCGACACCGTGATCCGCGCGCTCGAGGCCGAAGCGGGCCAGCCCGCCGAAGCCGCGGCGGAGCCGGTGGGCAAGCCCGCGCGCAAGGCCTCCGTGCGTGACCTGTTCGGCCGGACGTACCGCCGTCGCATGATCATGATGACGGTCTTCCACATCCTGCAGACCATCGGTTACTACGGCTTCGGCACGATGGTCCCGCTCGTGCTCGCCGCGAAGGGCTACCCGGTTTCGCAGTCGCTGCTGTTCACCGCGCTCACGTTCCTGGGCTACCCGGTCGGCTCCGCGTTGTCGCTGCCGCTGGTGGAACGCCTGGAGCGCAAGCACCTCGTGATCGGCTCGGTGCTGGCGATGGCGGTGTTCGGGCTCGCGTTCGGGCTGTCGAACTCCATCGCGCTCGCGATCGTGTTCGGGTTCATCTACACGGCGATCAGCAACGTCTTCTCGAACGCCTACCACATCTACCAGGCTGAGATCTTCCCGACGGCGCTGCGCTCGACGGCCTCGAGCGGCACGTACTCGATCTCGCGCCTGGCCAGCGGCGTGATGCCGTTCGTGCTGGTCCCGCTGCTCGACAGCTCGGGCCCGACCACGCTGTTCGTGGTGATCGGCGCAGCGCTCGTACTGGTGGCGCTGGACATCGCGATCCTCGGCCCGCGCACCACCGGTCGTTCGGTGGAGAACGTGGCCGCGGACGGCTGAGCGTCATAATGGCCCCGTGGAAGATCTTGTCGAGGAGTACGGCCCGCGGTGGGAATCCGGACCGTTCGAACGGGGCACCGACGGACCGCGCGTGATCCTGGTCGGCACGGACACATCGCCGACGGGGTTGCGCGCGGCTTCGTATGCGGCGGGTCTGGCCCGTCGTCAGCGCGCGCGGCTGGTGGTGGTGTACGTGGCGGCACCGTCGATCTGGGCGGGGATGGCCGCCGCGGCCGTGGCCGAAGTCGAGCAGCAGACGTTCGAAGAAGAGATCAAGGAGCTGCGGGCCGGGCTGAGCGGCCGCGCCGAGGAGCTCGGGGTGCCGGTGAAGTTCGTCGTGCGCCGCGGGGAGACGTTCCCGGAGCTGCGCGATGCCGCGGTCGAGGCGAGTGCCGACATGGTGGTGGTCGGGGCGTCCGAGCAGGGCGGCCACCGGCTCGTCGGTTCAGTGGGCAACCGGCTGGTGCGGGCCGGCATCTGGCCCGTGGTCGTGGTGCCCTGACCTGCGGGCGTTGACAGCGGTGCGTGAGTCGGTAAAAATTCTGAACCGGTAAGAAACGTGAACCGGTCGGAGGACGTAAACGGTGGGCACTCGCGACGACCTGCTCGACAAGGCGCTACCCCTGGCTTCGGTGGCTTCTTCGCGGGCCGAGGAGACCGAGCGGCGCCGGTCGCTCGCACCCGAGGTCGTGGCCGCCGCTCGCGAGTCGGGTTTGTTCCGCGCCGGCCTGCCCGCTCGCTTCGGTGGCACGGAACCTCCGGCGGCGGCGATCCTGCGTGCGGCCGAGCGCGTGGCCGAGGCCGACGCGTCGGCGGGCTGGTGCGTCTCGATCGCGGCCACGAGCAGCCTGCTCGGGGCGTACCTGCCGGACAAGGGTGCCGACGAGGTGTTCGGCGATCCCGGCGCGGTGGCCGCCGGCGTGTGGGCCCCGCGCGGCAACGCGACCACCGTGGACGGTGGGGTCACCGTGTCGGGCCACTGGTCCTTCTGCAGCGGCGTGACGCACGCCGACTGGATCTTCCTCGGCGTCGTGCGCGAGGGCAAGCTCGTGGTCGCCGCGATTCCCGTGGCGGAGCTGGAGATCCACGACACCTGGCACACCTCGGGCCTGCGCGGCACCGGCAGCCACGACGCGAGTGCCACTGATGTGTTCGTGCCGGACCACCGCCTGATGTCCGTTGTGGACGGTCCGCCCGCGGGCGCCGGGCAGCTTCACCGGTTCCCGCTGTTCGGCTTCTTCGCCGCGTCGATCTCCGCCGCCGCGCTCGGCAACGCGCGGGGCGCCATCACGGAGTTCACCGAACTCGCCGCGGCCAAGCACCCCAGCGGTTCCCGCCGCTCCCTGGCCGAACGCTCGGCCACGCAGAGCACGGTCGCCTCCGCCGAGGCCGCCCTGCGCGCCGCGCGCGAGTTCTACTACCGCGCCATCGACGACGCCTGGCAGGCTGCTGCTTCTGCGGACGGTCTGGTGCCGGAGGACCTTCGCCTCGCCCTGCGCCTCGCCTGCACCCACGCGGTCCGCACCGCCGCCGACGTCACCCGCTCCCTCTACGACCTCGGCGGCGGCTCGGCGATTTACGAGACCTCCCCGCTGCAACGCCGTTTCCGCGACGGACACACGGCGACGGCCCACTTCCAGGTCAACCCGGCGACGTATGAACTGACTGGCCGGCTGCTGCTCGGCCTCCCGACCGAGACGGCGCAGCTGTGAGCGCGCTCGGTGTGGTGTTCGGTGTGCCGGCCGCAGGCTCGGGGGCCGGCGCCGGCATGGCGGAGGGGACGGGCCCGTTGGCGCAGGCCGGCGCCGCTGCCGGCGGCGGTGCTGCCCGGTTCCGTGCGGTTGGGCAGTCAGGCCCTGGCGCGGTCGCTGGGGTGGCGCGATGAGTGAGCTTGGTGTCGTCACGCCGTTTTGGCTCGATCGGCCCGCCGGGGAGGCCGTGGACATCGTGGTTGTGGCCGGTTGGTGTGGGTTCGCGGAAGTGTGGGCAGTCGGCTCCAGCTCGGCCGAGGGGGTGACGCGATGAGGGCCCTGAATGTCAGCACGCCGTTCGGGCTCGATCGGCCGGGCGGTGAGGGCGCAGACATTGCGGTGGGGGCAGATCGGCGCGGGTTCGGTGCGGTTGGGCAGTCAGGCCCCGGCGCGGTCGCTGGGGTGGCGCGATGAGTGAGCTTGGTGTCGTCACGCCGTTTTGGCTCGATCGGCCCGCCGGGGAGGCCGTGGACATCGCGGTCGAGGCCGATCGGTGGGGGTTCGGTGAGGTGTGGGTGGGCGAGATGGCGACGTTCGACGCCTTTGCGCTCGCCACGGCTGTGGGCCTGCGTACCGAGCGGATCGGCGTGAAGGTCGGGCCCCTGCCGCTCGGGGTGCGGTCGCCGGTGGCGCTCGGGGTGGGCGTGGCGTCGGTGGCGAAGCTGGGGCGGCGGCCGGTGGGGCTGGCGCTGGGTGGGTCGAGCCCGGCCATCGTGAGCGGGTGGCACGATCGGCCGTGGGAGCACGCTGCCGGGCGGATGCGGGAGACCGTGGCGGCGCTGCGGACCGTCCTGAGTGGACAGCGGCTGGACGTGGCCGGGGAACACGTGCGGAGCAAGGGGTTCCGGCTCGGGGAGCCCGAGCCGGTGCCGATCACGGTGGCGGCGTTCGGGCCGGCGATGACGAGGGTGGCCGCGGAGGTCGCCGATGAGGTGGTGCTCAACCTCGTGCCGCCTTCGCACGTTGCGCGGGTGCGGGAGCGGGTCGACGGCCACGCGCGAGCTGCGGGCCGCACGCCGCCGCGGTTGGCGGTGTGGCTGCCGGTGGCGATCGAGCCGGGGGAGGCGACGGTGCGGCAGCTCGTCGCGCAGGCGAGTGTGTACCTGCGGCCGCCGGGTTACGGCGAGATGTTCGCCGAGCTCGGGTACGGCGACCTCGTGGCCGCCGCTCGCGCCGGGGCGTCGAGGGCTTCCCTGACCGTGCCGCCTTCGCTGGTGGCCGACGTCGGCGCGATCGGGTCGGTGGCGGAAGTCCGCGAGCGCATCGCGGCGTACCACGCGGCGGGCGCCGACCACGTCGGCCTCGTCCCGGCCACCGCGGAGGATCCGGCCGGCCGCACGCTGCTGCGCGAGCTGGCCCCGTGACGGCCGGGCCGCACCGCTTCACGGCCGAGTCCGTCGGCCGGGCCCTCGACGTCCTCGGCGAACGCTGGACGCTCCTCATCCTGCGCGAAGCCTTCTTCGGCGTCCGCCGCTACGCCCAGTTCGCCCGCAACCTCGGCATCCCCCGCCCGACGCTGTCGGCGCGGCTCAAACAGCTCGTGGACCAGGGCGTGCTCGACCGCGTGGTCTACGCCACCGACCCCGACCGCCACGAATACCGCCTCACCGACACCGGCAAGGAGATCTTCCCGGCCTTGGTGATCCTCATGCGCTGGGGCGACGAGCACCTCCCGCTGCCCGACGGCCCGCCCTTGGTGCTGCGGCACTCCTGCGGCGAGCCGGTCGCGCCGCAGCTGTCGTGCACCCACTGCGGCGAGGAGATCACCACGGCGAACGTGACGCCCGAACCCGGCCCGGGCTACCGCGAGGAGTAGCCCGGACCGGGGTTCAGCTCCGGGTGTAGACCAGCGACCACTCCCAGCCGCGGCTCTGGCACGTGCCGGCCTCGACCTGGAAGCTGCTGCCGCCGGCCGGAACCCAGCCGTCGGCGACCTTTGCCCGGTCGAGGCGATCTCGCAGGACCGCCACGTGCCCGACGAGTACGCCGCGTTCGCCGAGGACAACCGCCGCTTCTTCACCGAAGCACTCCCCGGCCGCGACGCACCGATCGGCCAGCCGGGCGGCGCGATGTCGTTCGGCCCGACGGGTGCGGACACGGAACTGGTGGCGGAATACGGCCCGCGTGGCTGAGTCAGGCGCCGTCTTCGACGAAGGTGTCCCAGTGGCGCTGGGCGTCGTCGCGCCACTCGGTGTGGCGGGCGTGGAAGAGGTCGGCCGCCTGGGCGCCGCTCCAGCGGTCGGGCAGCAGTGAGCGCGGCAGGTCCGGGTCGAGGAACGGGAAGCGGCGCCACTCGTGCACCAGTCGGGTCTGGGCGAGCAGCACGGCCTCGCCTGAGCGCGGGGCGAGGCCGGTGAACTCGTCGATGAACCGTTCGTAGGCGTGCTCGAGCTCGCGCAGGTCCCAGGCGCGGGCGACCATCTGCTGCTCGTCGCCGATGTCGGCGTAGCTCGCAACGAACGACATGGCCTGTCCACCGTCGGTGAGCTCCGCGACGAGCCGGGCGGCTTCGGCTTCCGCGCTCGTGTCGGGGCTGATCCAGACGCCCGGCGCCGGCGAGCCGAAACCGGCCCAGCTCAGCCGGGTGCGCATGCGGTGGCGCAGGTCGCGCTGCGACTCGGGGACCGACACGAGGAGCACCAGCCAGCGACGGTCCCAGTCGGTGGCACGGCGGCCGAAGCCGTAGATGCGCTCGGCGCCTTCAGTGAGCAGGCGACGACCCGGCGGCGTGAGCAACCAGCGGACCCGGCGGCCGGCGCGTTCGGATTTGAGCCAGCCTTCGTTCGAGGCTCTCGCGAGCGCTTGTCGGGCGGATTTTTCTTCGATCTTGAACAGGGCGAGGGCGTCGACCAGGGAGGACGTCCAGACGGGGTCTTGCCGGGGGAGGACGTATTCGCCGAGGACTGTCATGAGGAGGGAACGCGCGCTGGTGTGGGCGAGTTCGCGTCGCCGTGTGACGGTGGGCCGGGTGGCTGCCACCTGGGGATCACCGCCTTGGGGTTGGTTCTGGGATGGGCTTCGGGGTGGGCTTCTGGTGGGCTTTGGGTGATGGGATTGGTACGGGCGTCTGGTCAGATTACCTGGTTGGTTGAAGTGGGTGGGGGTGTGGAGGGAGAACGAGTGCTCTCCATTGCAAGGGGGTGAGGGGAATTTCTGGGGAATGTTTCGGTGATCTTGGACGGCTCGTCGCGCGGGGCGCGACATTGCGCCGGATAGGGGAGTGGGCACCCCGATTTTCGATTGTGGCGACGGTGGGGATCTGTTTGTCAAGGATGGAAAGACTCCTTGACAAACAGATCCCCACCGCGTGTTGGAAAAGAATCGGGGGCCGGTCGGGGGAAGGGTGCGGGAAGGGTTGGTACGGGGGCGAGTTGGTACGCCGGGTGGCGGTCGGTGAGTGGGGAAAGCCGGGTGGGTTGGTCTGGTGGTGGGTTGGTTTGCCGGGTGGCAGTTGGTGAGTGGGGGAGCCGGGTGGGGGACCCCCACTCACCACGCAAGGGGCCCCACCCCACGAACGCAAGGGGCCCCCACTCCACCAACGCGAGGGACTCCCACTCGCCGAGGCAAGGGACCTCCACCGACCGCTTGTCAAGGCACGCGGCTGCGGCCCGTGAGCGGTTCGGCGAGTTCGTCGAGGCCTGGGGTGGCCGGTATCCGGCGATCGCGCGGTTGTGGGACCACGCCTGGGCCGAGTTCGTGCCGTTCCTGGCCTTCGACCCCGAGATCCGGCGGGTGATCTGCTCGACCGACGCGATCGAGAGCGTCAACGCCCGCATCCGCCGCGCGGTCAAGGCCCGTGGGCACTTCCCGAACGAGCAGGCCGCGCTCGAGTGCGTCTACCTGGCGATCATGAGCCTGGACCCGACCGGCGCCGGCCGCAAACGCTGGACCATGCGCTGGAAACCCGCGTTGAACGCATTCGAGATCGCCTTCGGCGGCCGCCTGGCCGCCGGACGCAAGTAGTGCCCCTCAAGCCGAGCTACACCGCTCGTTTGACAGACCCTCAGGAAACTTGCCGAGCGACAGCTAGCGAGCAGCGCAAGCCGAGCGAGTTGGTCGAGGGGCGCTGTCCTCGGGCGGAATGACGGGTGATGGGGTGAACTGTCTGCAGCGAAGAGAAAGAGGGAAACCCATGTCTCAGGACGTTGAGGCTGTGGTGCACCGGTTGAGGGCGGCCGGGTGCGTATTCGCCGAGGAAGAGGCCGTCGTGTTGGGGGAGGCGGCGCAGGGGGACGCCGCGGTGCTGGAGAGGTTGCTGCAGCGGCGCGTGGAAGGAGAGCCGCTGGAGTACGTAGTGGGATGGGCGGAGTTCATGGGTCGGCGGTTCGTGGTGGCCGACGGGGTGTTCGTGCCGCGGCATCGCACGGAGTTGCTGGTGCGGTTGGCGGCGGGGTTTGCGCGGGAGCGGGAGGGCGCAGTGGTGGTGGATCTGTGTTGCGGGTCGGGGGCACTGGGGGCGACGGTGGCGGCGGAGGTGCCCGGGGTGGACTTGCACGCGGCCGATGTGGATGCGGCGGCGGTGAGGTGTGCGCGGCTGAACATCGCGGGGAGTGTGTACCAGGGGGATTTGTTCGAGGCACTGCCGGAGAGGTTGCGGGGCACCGTGGATGTGTTGATTTCGAATGTGCCCTACGTGCCGAGTGGTGAGGTGGCGCTGTTGCCGCCGGAGGCGAGGGAGTATGAGCCGTTGGTGGCGCTCGACGGGGGTGCCGATGGGCTCGATGTGTTGCGGCGGGTGGTGAGTGAGGCGCCGGAGTGGTTGGGGCCTCGGGGGAGGGTGTTGTTCGAGACGGGGGAGGGGCAGGTGGAGTCCGCCGTCGCGGCTGTTGAGGGCGTGGGGTTGCGGGGGTGGGTGGAGGAGTCCGACGAGCTCGGGGCGACGGTGGTCGTGGGGGAGCGGGAGGCGTTGCGACACAAGGAGTAATCCTGGTTCGCGAGGGGGCGCGCGGGGTAGTTGGGCGGGGCCGTGGGAAGAGAGGGCCCCGAATGAAGGTCTATGCGGATCGGCCGGTGCGTCGGGTCGTGCAGGTGCTGGCGGACGCGTTCGCGGTGGGGCTGCTCGCTGTCGCTGGGTGGGCGGCGGTGCGGGTGCACGGCGAGGTCATGCGGTTGCGGGCGCCGGGCGACGGGTTGGTCGACGCGGGGGGCGGGTTGCGGGCGACGTTCGACTCGGCGGCGGACAAGGCCGGGTCGGTGCCGCTGATCGGGCATCCGCTGGCCGACGCGTTGCACTCGGGGTCGGCGGCCGGCAACGAGCTGGTGGACGCCGGGCGGTGGCAGATCAGTGCGGTCGAGGACCTGGCGTGGTGGCTGGCGGTGCTGGTTGTGGCAGTGCCCCTGGTGTTCCTGCTGGTGTCGTGGTTGCCGCTGCGGTGGCGGTTCGTGCGGGGGGCGTCGGCGGCGGATCGGTTGCGGCGGGAAGGGGCCGAGGGGCTGGACCTGCTCGCGTTGCGGGCGCTCGTCACTCGGCCGTTGCCCCGCAAAGCCCACGCCGGTGCGCTGACGGCGGGGTGGCGGGAGCGGGATCCGGACGTGATCGCCGGGCTGGCCGGGCGGGAGCTCTCCTACCACGGACTGCGGCTGGAACCGGTCACCGGGACGAGGGTGAAGTGAGTCGATCACGACACCGATTGGTCGCTTCCCCGTACTGCACTTCCCGGCCCGTGCCGTTTAGGGTCGGACCATGAAGGTCGGCCTGCTCACCCGGGAGTACCCGCCGGACGTCTACGGCGGCGCCGGGGTCCACGTCGAGTTCCTCGCCCGCGAGCTGAGGTCGCTGGTCGACCTCGACGTGCACTGCTGGGGACCCGATCGCGAAGACGGCGCCCACGGGCACCGGGACCACCACGGCTACGCGCAGACCGCGTTCGCCACCATGGACATCGCCGTGTCGATGGCGGACGCGCTGGGGAACCACGACCTCGCGCACAGCCACACGTGGTACGCGAACCTCGGCGGGCACCTCGCGAAGCTCGCCCACGGCATCCCGCACGTGATCACCGCGCACTCGCTCGAACCGCTGCGCCCGTGGAAAGCCGAGCAGCTCGGCGGCGGCTACCGCGTGTCGTCGTGGATCGAGAAGGACGCGTACGAGGCGGCGGACGCGATCATCGCCGTGAGCGCCGGCATGCGGGAAGACGTGCTCACCGCGTACCCGGCCGTCGACCCCGCGCGGGTGCACGTGGTCCACAACGGCATCGACACCACGCTCTACCGCCCGGACCCCGGGCGCGACGTGCTGGCCAAGCACGGCATCGACCCGGACCGCCCGTACGCGCTGTTCGTCGGGCGCATCACGCGGCAGAAGGGCGTGCCGCACCTCGTGCGGGCCGGGTCGGAGCTGGCCGAGGACGTGCAGCTCGTGCTGTGCGCCGGCGGCGCCGACACGCCGGAGCTCGACGCCGAGTTCCGCGCTCTCGTCCGTGACCTGCAGCGCAAGCGCTCGGGGGTGCACTGGATCCCCGAGATGCTGCCGCGCCCCGAGATCGTGCAGCTGCTGACGCACGCGACGGTGTTCGTGTGCCCCTCGGTCTACGAGCCGCTGGGCATCGTGAACCTCGAGGCGATGGCGTGCGGCACGGCGGTGGTGGCCAGCGACGTCGGCGGCATCCCCGAGGTCGTCGCCGACGGCGCGACGGGGCTGCTCGTGCACTACGACTCGGCCGACACCACGGCGTTCGAAGCGGGGCTCGCGCGGCGGATCAACGAGCTGGTCGCCAACCCGGACCGGGCCACGGCTCTGGGGCTGGCCGGGCGCGACCGCGCCGTGGGAGAGTTCGGCTGGGCGGCGATCGCCGCGCGGACGGTCGCGATCTACGAGGCGTGCGGGAGGGTTTCGTGATCGACGGGTCGGATGTCCTGGGAATCGTGCTGGCCGGCGGCGAGGGCAAGCGGCTCATGCCGCTCACGGCCGACCGCGCCAAACCCGCGGTGCCCTTCGGCGGGGTGCACCGCCTGATCGACTTCGTGCTGTCGAACCTCGTCCACGGCGGGATCCGGCGCATCTGCGTGCTCACGCAGTACAAGTCGCACTCGCTCGACCGCCACATCTCCACCACGTGGCGCCTTTCGTCGCTCACCGGCGAATACGTCACGCCCGTGCCCGCGCAGCAGCGGCTCGGCCCGCGCTGGTTCCAGGGCAGCGCCGACGCGATCCACCAGAGCCTCAACCTGGTCTACGACGAGTCGCCCGCCTACATCGCGGTGTTCGGCGCCGACAACATCTACCGCATGGATCCGCGCCAGATGGTCGACGCGCACATCGCGTCGGGCGCCGGCGTGACCGTGGCCGGCATCCGCGTGCCGCGGGTCGAGGCCACCGCGTTCGGCGTGATCCAGACCGGCGACGGCACGAAGATCGACGCCTTCCTGGAGAAGCCCGAAGACCCGCCGGGCCTGCCCGGCTCGCCCGACGAGGCGTACGTGTCGATGGGCAACTACGTGTTCACCACGCAGGTGATGCTCGACGCGCTGCACGCCGACTCGAAGAACGTCGGGTCCAAACACGACATGGGCCGCGACATCATCCCGGCGCTCGTGGACAAGGGCCAGGCCGCGGTCTACGACTTCACCGGCAACGTCGTGCCCGGCGAGAGCGAACGCGACCACGGCTACTGGCGCGATGTGGGGACCATCGACAGCTACTACGACGCCCACACCGACCTGATCTCCACCTACCCGATCTTCAACCTCTACAACCGCAAGTGGCCGATCCTGTCCTACCCCGGCCAGCGCGCGGCGGCGAAGTTCGTGGAGGGCGGCAGCGCCACGCAGTCGATCATCAGCAACGGCTGCATCGTCTCCGGTGCGCAGGTCGTCGACTCGGTGCTCTCGCCGGACGTGGTCGTCGAGAACGGCGCCGTCGTTCAGGGTTCGGTGATCCTCGACGGCGCCCGCATCGGCCGCGGCGCCGTGGTGCGCCGGGCCATCCTCGACAAGAACGTGGTGGTGCCGCCGGGTGCCCACATCGGCGTCGACCTCGCCCGCGACCGCGAGCACTACCACGTGAGCGCGGGCGGGATCGTGGTGCTGGGCAAGGGAGAGTCGGCGATCTAGGCGCGCGCGCCGACCTCGCGGGCCGCCTCGACCAGCGAGCGGTGCGTGGGCGCGTCCGGCACATTCGCCGGGCGGTTCTTGGCGAACTCCGCGCGCAGCACGGGGACCACCTGCTCGCCCAGGATGTCGACTTGCTCCAGCGCGGCCTTGTGCGGCACGCCCATGCCGTCCACGGCGAACAGCTGCCGCTGGTAGTCACCCGCGTACTCGCGGAAGGCGAGCGTGCGTTCGATGACCTGTTGCGGGCTGCCGACCGACAGCGGCGTCTCCGCCATGGTCTGTTCGAGCGACGGGCCGCCGCCGTAGATGGGGGAGCGGTCGAAGTACGGCCGGATCTCGCGGATCGCGTCCTGGGAGTTCGGGCGGATGTAGGTCTGCCCGCCCAGGCCGACGATGGCTTCTTCGGCGGTGCCGTGGCCGTAGTGCTCGAAGCGGGTGCGGTAGAGCTCGATCATCCGCTGCGTGTGGTCCTTCGGCCAGAAGATGTTGTTGTGGAAGAACCCGTCGCCGTAGTAGGCGGCCTGTTCGGCGATCTGCGGGCTGCGGATCGAGCCGTGCCAGACGAACGGCGGCACGCCGTCGAGCGGGCGCGGGGTCGAGGTGAAGCTCTGCAGCGGCGTGCGGAACTTGCCTTCCCAGTCCACGAGTTCTTCGCGCCAGAGCCGGCGCAGGAGAGAGTAGTTCTCGACGGCGAGGGCGATCCCGTCGCGGATGTCCTTGCCGAACCACGGATAGACGGGCCCGGTGTTGCCGCGGCCCATCATGAGGTCGACGCGGCCGTCGGCGAGGTGCTGCAGCATCGCGTAGTCCTCGGCGATCTTGACCGGGTCGTTGGTGGTGATCAGCGTGGTCGAGGTCGAGAGCACGATCCGGCTGGTCTGCGCGGCGATGAAGCCGAGCATCGTGGTCGGCGACGAGGGCACGAACGGCGGGTTGTGGTGCTCACCGGTCGCGAACACGTCGAGCCCGGCCTCCTCCGCGTGCACGGCGAGCTCGACCATCCGCTTGATCCGCTCGCGCTCGGTGGGCGTCTCTCCCGACACCGGGTCGAGCGCCAGATCGCCGACCGTGAAGATCCCGAACTGCATGACTGCCTCCCGCTGAGTTGATGATTCAAGTGAACCGGGGGCGGGGCGCCGGTATTCCGCGGCCCTCGCCCGCTGTGGTGATCACGCCGACTGCACCGCTTCGGTGCGTGAGGCTGCCACCAGGGACGCGTGCGTGGGCGCGTCCGGGACGTTGGCCGGGCGGTTCTTGGCGAACTCCGCGCGCAGCACGGGGACCACCTGCTCGCCCAGGATGTCGATCTGCTCCAGCACGGTTTTGTGCGGCACGCCCACGACGTCGACGGCGAAGAGCTGCCGCTGGTAGTCGCCGGCGTAGTCGCGGAAGGCAAGGGTACGTTCGATGACCTGTTGCGGGCTGCCGACCGACAGCGGCGTCTGGGCCATCGTGTCCTCGAGCGAGGGGCCGCCGCGGTAGAGCGGAGACCGGTCGAAGTACGGCCGGATCTCGCGGATCGCGTCCTGCGAGTTGGGCCGGATGTAGGTCTGGCCGCCGAGCCCGACGATGGCTTCTTCGGCGGTGCCGTGGCCGTAGTGCTCGAAGCGGGTGCGATAGAGCTCGATCATCCGCCGGGTGTGCGACTGGGGCCAGAAGAAATTGTTGTGGAAGAACCCGTCGCCGTAGTAGGCGGCCTGTTCGGCGATCTGCGGGCTGCGGATCGAGCCGTGCCAGACGAACGGCGGGACACCGTCGAGGGGACGTGGAGTGGAGGTGAAGCTCTGCAGCGGCGTGCGGAACTTGCCTTCCCAGTCCACGAGTTCTTCGCGCCAGAGCCGGCGCAGCAGCGCGTAGTTCTCCACGGCCAGCGCGATCCCGTCGCGGATGTCCTTGCCGAACCACGGGTACACGGGGCCGGTGTTGCCGCGGCCCATCATGAGGTCGACGCGGCCGTCGAGCAGCGTCGTGGGTGACGAGGTCACGAACGGCGGGTTGTGGTGCTCTCCCGTCGCGAAGACGTCGAAGCCCGCCGCCTCGGCGCGCACGGCCATCTCCGCGATCTCCTTGATGCGGTCGTGCGCCGAGGCCACCGCTCCCGTGTGTGGGTCGACGGAAACATCGCCGACGGTGAAGATGCCGAACTGCATGACCTGCCTCCCATTCATCGGTAAATAATATTGACTAAACCGATGAGCGGGAGGCAGGTATTCCCCGGAGGGTTTCGACGACTGTCAGTGCTTGCGTCGGTGCTGAGCGTCGTCCTGGAGGTCGAACTGCTCCCTGCGGACCTCACCCTTCACGGTCTGCTCCTCGGTGACCGTCTCGGTGTTCAGCCGCGCGCGTTCGACCGGCACGGTTTCCTTGTTGATGACCGGTTTCTCCGCGTGCAGCACCACGTCCTGCTCCTGCTCGCCGAGCTCGGTGCGCCCGGTGCCGCCGCGTGCGTCGGTGATCGGCTCGCGTTCGATCCGGACCTCCTCGTGGCTCACCGGCACCGTCACCTGCTGCTCCTCGGTCACGACGTACTTGCGCAGCCGGACGTGCCCGGTCTCGACCTGCTCGGTGCCGACGTTCAGGCGTTCCTCGGAGCGGATCATCTCCTCGCCGCGGGCGCCGGTCGTCGAACGCTCGCCGCGGCCTGCTGCCGCGTCCCGCGTGCCCCGGCCGTCCGCCGCGTCGGGGGCACCGCGTCCGCCGGCCGCGGTGTCCATTTTGTTCCGCCCCTTCGCATCCGGTGCCGTGCGCGGCATCGGCAGGCCGTAGTGGCGGTAGAGCTCGGCGCTCTCGGTGGACGACAGGTGCCCGTCGGCGTCGATGCGCGGCGCCTCCGACACCTGGTCCTTCGCGACGTTCACGTGGATCGCGTCGTTGTCGACATTCGCGCCGGAAAGCGGCACGAAGCTCTCCTTGCTGCCGAACAGCCCGGTCTTCACCGTGATCCACTCGGGTTCCCGGGTCGTGTCGGCCAGGTACACGTTGCCGACCTTGCCGATCTTGTTGCCGTCCGGATCAACCACGGCACTGTCCATGAGCTGCTGGGGCTGGAGGGTCCCGGCCATCGCACTCACGTCCTCTCTCCCTCGGGTTTCACTGCCTGGTCTCCACCGTCGGACGTGCTCACGATCACGGCAACTCTGCGTGGCGCCAGTGGGTTACCCCGGAAAGAAAAGGTTTGGCGCACTCCGAACGGGGTAACGCGCGGGCATACCGTCTGCCCGATCTGTCGTGGTTCACAGAGGAAGCTCACCTGATCGGGTAACAACCGTCCGGTGTGGAGCGATTCAGGCGCAGACGCTCCCGTTCCCCTCGAAAGGTCCCCCGGACGATGCGCAAAGCGACCTTCGCCAGATTCACCGCGGTGCTGACCCTGATCATCCTCGGCATCGGCATGTCCACGGTGGTCACCTCCGCCGAAGCCGCCCAGGAGAGGAGCTGGTGCGCCCGCAAGGCCAACGTCGCCATCCTCGGCACCTCGGCCGACACGGGTTACGGCTCCACCGGCTACCAGTCCACCACGGACACGTGGGCTTCCACCACTTACGGCTGGACCACGAAGTTCGCCAACGGCGTCCGTGCGCAGTGGCAGACCAACGTGCAGAACTACTCGCACAACGGCGCCCTCGCCGCCGACTACCTGCCGGGCGGCCGCTGGGCGGGCACGACCGGTGCGATGGCCGACATGGCCGCCAAGCAGCCCGACCTGGTCCTCGTCGACCTCGGCGGCAACGACTACTGGGCGCAGAACGACCCCGCCAAGTTCCAGGCCGACCTGAACAACGTCATCGACGGCATCCGCGCCGCGCGGCCGAGCGGCGTCGACATCCTCATGTCGATCTACGCCGAGCTCAAGTGGACGCCGAACCCGTACGGCGGCACCACGCAGAAGTACACCTGGGACCAGTACGCCTCGGTCATCTACAACACCGCCGTCGCCAAGGGCACCGCGCTCACGGACCTGCGCCAGTACATCCCGCCGGCCGGGTCGGCGAACCTGCCGAACCCGAGCCCGTGGACCTCGGACAACATCCACCTCAACGACGCCGGCAACCTCGCCGAGTACGGCATGTGGTGGGGCTGGACCGCCAGCCTGGGCAGTATCTGCGACTGACCGCGGCCCAGCCGTCGCCCGTCAGACGGTGCCGTGCACGAGCATGAACAGCTCGGCCGGGAACAGTGCGTCGTCGCGCGGCCACACGTCGTGGTCGCGCTGGCTGATGTGGCGGACCGTGCCGAAACCGTTGGCCCGCAGCAGGTCGGTGAGCTCGTCGGGGGAGAAGCAGCTGTCCCACGGCTCGCCGGCCTGGGCCGCGACCTGGGAGACGGCGTCGGCGTAGTGCGCGCCGGCGTCGTCGCGCAGCCGCGGCGGCAGGAGGTAGTCGGCGACCAGCTGTGTGCCCGGGGCGAGGCTGCCGATGGCGTTGAGCGTGCGGGCGATGGCGGGTTCGGAGAGGTACATCATCACGCCGAGCCAGCTGACCAGCGCCGGCTGCGCGGGGTCGAAGCCGTGTGCCACGAGGGTTTCGACGAGGTCGCCGGTCGCGAGGTCCAGCGGAACGAAGGTGCGCGAAGGGAGCTCGGGCAGGTCGACTTTCGCCAGGCGGCTGCGCTTCCACTCCTGCGTTTGCGGGAGGTCCACTTCGAACACGCGCGCGTGGGGCGCCCGGTAGGCGGAGGTGTCGAGGCCGGCGCCGAGGACCACGCTTTGGGTGAGGTCGCCGAGCTGCGCCTCCGTGTAGCGGGCACGGGTGAGCACTTGCGTGCGCCCGCCGGCGAGGATCGGGTCGTCGCCGTGCTTGCGGTGGTAGTCGAGGAGCTCGTCGACGCGGTCGCCGAGCAGCGGCGCGGCGAACTCGTCGACGAAGATCTTGGGTTCGCCGTCGACGATCAGGTGCGCGGCGCGAGCGGCGGCTGTGGTGAGGGCCGTGAAGCTGGGTTCGGTCACAGCGACCGACCCTACTCGAGAATTTGGCAGTATAGCACAAAAAGATCTTTACTGCAAGGTCCGGTCGGGCACGATCCGGTCGTGGTGGCGGAACTCCGGTGCGTGGCTCCGGTTGGCGCTGGTCACTGCGTTTGCGCAGGTCAAGATGGGTGGCGTAACCCTGGCGTAATGCGGATCGGGGTAGCGTCGCCATCGTGGAATCCCAGTCGCCGCGGGCCGAGCGGGCTCGCCGCATCGCCGACGTGCTGCGCCAGCGCATCACCTCGGGCGCGTTCGACGCCGGCCCGTTGCCCGACGAACACACCCTCGGCACCCAGCTCGGCGCGACCCGCAACGCCGTGCGCGAAGCCTTGTCCCTGCTGCGCGCCGAAGGCCTCGTGGAACGGCGCCAGGGTGTCGGAACCCTTGTGGTGCACCCGAAGTACGGCCACGGCCTTGACCGCCTCGCCGGCCTCGCCGAAGCCCTCGACGGCCACGGCGACGTGGTGAACGAGGTCCGCTCCGCCGAGGTCGGCACGCCACCACCCGCGATCGCCGAACGCCTCGGCCTCGCCCCCGGCGCGCCCGCCGTACATCTCGAACGCCTGCGCCGCCTGGGCGGCGTGCCCCTGTCCCTCGACACCACCTACCTGGCCGCCGACATCGGCCTCCCGCTCCTCGACCACGACCTCGCGGGCCGCGATTTGTTCGCGCTCATCGAGGAAACGAGCGGTTGCCGCCTGGGCCGCGCCGACGTGGTCGTGCACGCGGTGTCCGCCGGGCCGGACACGGCGGCGCTGCTGGACATCGCCCCCGGCACGGCCGTGTTCGCCCTCGACCGGCTCACGTACTTGACCGACGGCCGGCCGGTCGACGCGGAGACGCTGCACATCCGCGCGGATCGGCTGACGTTGCGGGCCACGGTGCATCGGGGGCCGGCGTGAGGGTGGATTCGGTGTTCGCGCTGCGGGGTTTGGCGGGAGGGCTCGGTGTCACGGCGGTTGGTTCGGATCGTGCCGCGGTGCGTGATGTGCCTCCGGGCGCCGTCGGCTGTGCCCTTGGCGAGCTCCGGTTGCCTCGGGAGCCGGCATGACCACCGACCTGCTCCTCGCGTTCTTCGGTCTGATCGGCGGGATCGGCATCACCGCGATCGGGCCCGGGGGTGTGGTGCCGACGATCGCGTTGTTCCTGTTGACGCCGCTGGCGCCGGCGCAGGTGGCGGGGACGGCGATCGTCACGCACGTGGCCACGGGGGTGGCCGGGAGCGCCGCGTATGTGCGGTCCGGGCAGTTGCGGCGGGACCACACGCGGAGGGTCGCGGTGCTGCTGGCGGGGTCCGCGGTGGTGGGGACGCCGGGTGGGGTGGTGCTGAATTCGCTGGTGTCCGCGCGGTGGTTCGGGGTGGTGCTCGGGGCCTTCGCCGTGGTGGTCGCCGTGCTGGTGCTGGTGCGGCGGCAAACCGTGGGCCGCGAGCCGGCGACGGGCGTGGTGGTGGCGGTTGGGGTCGCCGTGGCGGTCGCGGCGGGGCTGGTCGGGGTGGGTGGGCCGATGTTGACCGTGCCGATCCTCGTGGTCGCCGGTCTGCCGATGCTGGAGGCGCTCGCGGCGGCGCAGGTGCAGTCGGTGGTGATCGCGGGCGCCGGGTCACTGGGCTACCTCGTGCACGGCGCCATCGACTGGCGGCTGGCCGCCGTGGTGGGCGTTCCGGAGCTCGCCGGCGTGGTGCTGGGCTGGAAGATCGCGCACGCGCTGCCGACGAAGCGCTTGCGGGCGGCGCTCGTGGTGGCGTTGCTGGCCGCCGCGCCCTACCTGGTGCTGCACGGCTGAAAGGCGGCTCCCCGCGGGGGAAACGAGGAGCCGCCATCCCGGGTTCAGCGGTCGAACGGCAGCTGCACCACCGGTCCCGGCCGCACGACCCAGCCCTGGCCGACAGCGTCCACTTCGGACTCCGACAGCGCCCGGCGGTAGAGCCGCGTGTCGTCGAGAGAGCCCGCGAAGCGGTTGGCGCCGTCGAGGCGTTCGCCGAGCTGGAGCTGGAACGAGACGGTCTCGCTGACCGAACCGGGCGAGTCCGGCCCGGACGCCGCGAGGACCCCGTCGACCCAGATCTTCAGGGCGCCACCGGTGCGTTCGAGGGCGAGGTGGTGCCACTGCTGGTCGTCGTAGGCCTGGGTGGTGGTCACGGACTTGCTGCCCGCCGCCGTGGTCATCATGGCGATGAGGCGGTGCGACGCGGGCTCGCCGCGCAGCCACAGCTGCGGCGCGGTGGTGCCCATGCCGCCGAGCCACAGCAACGCCTGCGGGTCCTTCGAAGCGCCGTGGCGGAACGACGTGGTGAACGTGAAGTCACCCGCACCCGGCAGCTGCGCCGGTGAGTACGGGACCCGCACGAAATCGTCCACGCCGTCGAGCTGCAGCGAGCCGCCCGAAACCGAAGCGCCGCCGAGCACGTACGCCACCCCGCCCGGGCGGGCGACGTCCGGGGTCGTCGGACCCGCGGAACGCCGCCACCCCAGGTAGTTCTCGTCGAAGCGCGCGAAGCGGATCTCGTCGCGAGCGTCGACCGCACCGCCTTCGTACATCAGGCCGATCTTCGCGTCGCGCTCGCGCGGCCCGCTCAGCTGCACCAGGTCGGAGTAGCCGGACCAGTCGCCGGTCACGCGCGTGCCCTGCTCCGCGTCCTCCCACGTGCGGCCGTTGTCGTAGGACGAGCGCACCATCATCCAGCGCCGCCGGTCGGTGACCGACGGCGAGGCGAACAGGATCCGGTCCCCGCCCGGGCGCTCCAGGCGCAACAGCGAACCCTGCACCATCGGCGTGACGAGGTCGGGGATGGTGGTGAAGCGCTTGCCGAACGTCTGGCCGCCGTCGCGGCTCAGTGCGTAGTCGCGGTTGCCGACGTCGGTGCCGCCCTGTTCGCGTCCGCCGGCGTAGATCGTGCCGTCGGGCAGCTCGACGACACTGACCTCAGACGGCTTCTGCGTATACGTGCCGCCGACCGGGTGCGGGTAGCTGTCCACGGCGCCGACGTGCCAGCTGCGGCCCGAGTCGTCGCTGTAAATCAGCGCCGCGTGGTTCTCGACGGAGTTGGTGCCGTCGCTGCGTTCCGCGTTCACGCCGAACACCAGCCGCCCGGCGTGGCGGCCGGTCGTGAGCTGGATGCCGTGCACCGGACCCGAGGCGTACCACGAGTCCCACGCCGGTAGCTTCGCCTGCGCGCTGATGTCCACCGGTGCCGACCACGTCAGGCCGTCGTCGTCGCTGTACTGCGAGTGCGGCGTGCGCGGGCACGGCACATCGCAGGCCTTGTCGTCGTCGCGGCCCTTGTTGTACGTGGTGATCAGCACGATCCGGCCGGTCCGGCTGTCCACGATGGGCACGGGGTTGCCGTGCGTGTCGCCGCCGCCGGGGTTCACGACCTGCAACGGCGACCAGGTGGCGCCGCCGTCGGTGGAACGCTTGAGCACGAGGTCGATGTCGCCGGTGTCACCGCAGTTGTCGCGCCGGCCTTCGGCGAACGCGAGCAGCGTGCCGTGCGTGCTGCGGACGACCGCGGGGATGCGGAAACAGGCATACCCGGTTTCGGTGTGGGGGTTGAAGAGCACCTGCTGGTCGAACTGCGGAACCGGCGCGGGTGTGGCCCGCGCGGCCGCCGGCACCAGCACGCCGGACACCAGCACCATGAACGCCAGTGCCCAGCGGAGCATCGGTCTCATCTCCCGTTTTCCCTTCGGCTAAGTGAAACTCCCCAGCAGAACGGCCACCCCACGCGGCGCCAGCGGCACCGCTGCCGTCGGGCGGCGCGGATCGGTGAGCAGGTCGGGCGCGGGGGAGGGCAGCGTGATCGTGACCGCCTCCGCGCCGTGGTTGAGCAGGAACAGGTACTGCTCGCCGGCGCCGTGGCGCACCACCGCCTGCACGCCCTCGGGCAGGCCGGGCAGCATGGGGGAGACCCCGGCCTCGGCGGTGATCCGGTCGAACAGCGCGCGCATCGCGGCCGCGTCGGGCCGGGTGGCGAGGTACCAGGAGACGCCTTCGCCGTAGGTGTTACGCGTGATCGCCGGACGGCCCGCGAGCTCACCGTCGGCGAAGGTCGTGACCACGGCGGCGCCCTCGGTCTCCACCCACTCCGACCAGATCGTGGCGGAAGCATCGCCCGGCGAGAGCCCGATCGAGCCCCCTTCCGGCAGCGGCCAGAACTCGTCCACCTTGAGCCCGAGCACCTCACGCAGCGGCGCCGGGTAGCCGCCGAGGTACGCGCGGTCGTTTTCGTCGACGATGCCGGAGAAGAACGACACCACCAGGTGCCCGCCACCGGCCACATAGGACCGCAGGTTCTCCGCGGCGCGTGCGTCCATCAGGTACAGATTCGGCACCACCACGAGCTGGTACCCCGACAGCTCACGTGTCGGGTGCACGACGTCGCACGTCACGTCGGCGTCGAACAGCGGCGCGTAGTGCGCCAGGTGCGCGTCGAGCTGACGCAGGTCGTCCGACGGGTGCGAGTCGAGCTCCAGCGCCCACCAGCTGTTCCAGTCGTGCAGGATCGCCACGTCGGCCTTCACGCGGCTGCCCGCCAGCTGCGGTACGGCCGCGAGCTCACGGCCGAGGTCGGCGACCTCGCGGTAGGTGCGCGTGTCGCGCCCGCCGTGCGGCACCATCGCGGAGTGGAACTTCTCGGCGCCGCCGGAGGTCTGGCGCCACTGGAAGAACAGCACGGCGTCGGCTCCGCGCGCCACGGCCTGCCAGCTGCCCAGCCGCATCGAGCCCGGCGGCTTGGGGCCGTTGCGCGTGCGCCAGTTCACCGCGCTGGGCGCCTGTTCGAGCAGCAACCACGGCTGTCCGTCCTTCGTGGACCGGACGAGGTCGTAGGCGAACGCCGCTTCGACGTGGCCGCGCGGGTCGTACGGGTCGGGGTAGGAGTCGAGGCTCACCACGTCCTCGTGGGGGGTCCAGGAGTGCCAGTCGAGCGCTTTCTGGACCAGGCCCACGAAGTTGGTCGTCACGGGGACATCCGGGGTGAGCCGCGCGAGGACCTCGCGCTCGGCGAGGTAGCAGCCGAGCGACGCGTCGGAGGAGAACCGCTGGTAGTCCAGCTGCTGCGCCGGGTTCGGGAACGTCGGGGCCACCCGCGGCGGCTCGATCTCGGCCCAGTCGTCGTAGCGCTGCGACCAGAACGTGGTGCTCCAGGCCGCGTTGAGCGCGTCGACGCTGCGGTACCGCTCACGCAGCCACTCGCGGAACGCCGTGGCCGAGACCTCGCAGTAGCACGCCCGTATGTGACAGCCGAACTCGTTGCCGATGTGCCACATCTTCAGCGCGGGGTGCGCGGCGTAGCGCGTGGCCACCTGCTCGACCAGCCGCGCCGCGTGCTCGCGGTACACCGGGCTCGACGGGCAGAACTGCTGGCGGGCACCCGCCGAAAGCCGCGTGCCGTCGGCGCGCACCGGCAGGATTTCCGGGAAACGGTGGGAAAGCCACGGCGGCGGTGAGGCCGTCATCGTCGCCAGGCACGCGTCGACACCGCCGGCGGCGAGCTTGTCCATCACCGTGTCGAACCAGCCGAAGTCGTACTCGCCGGGCCGCGGCTCCACCTGCGCCCACGAGAAGATGCCGACCGTGACCATCGAGACGGACGCCTCGGCCATCAGCTCAAGGTCCTCCTCCCAGACCTCGGGCGACCAGTGCTCGGGGTTGTAGTCGCCGCCGTAGTGCAAGCCCGCCATCTAGAGCAGCCCCGCTTCCACGAGCTTCTCCTTGATGCGCAGCAGTTCGTCGCCGTTGAGCGGCAGCTGCGGCGGCGCCATCACGGCGTTGTCGATGAACCCGCGCATCTTCATCGCCGCCTTGAACGCGCCGAGCGCCGCCGAGCCGCGCCCCATCCGGCTCGGCGGCGCGACGTCGGTGATGCCGAACAGCGACAGCAGCCGGTCCTGTTCACGGCTCGCGGCGCGCGGGTTTCCCGAGCGGACGTGGTCGTGGATGAGCACGTAGCCGACCGGGTCGACGTTGCCCAGCCCCGGCACGGCCCCGTCGGCACCGAGCGCCAGCGCGGAGTCCACGAGCAGCTCCGAACCGGTGAACACGGCGAAGGTGTCGAGCCCGCGTTCCCGGCGTTCTTTGAGCACGAAGCGGAAACCGGCCTCGTCGCCGCTGGAGTCCTTGAGCCCGACGATGACACCGTCTGCCGCGAGGCCCAGCACGAGCTCGCGGTCGAGCTTCGTGTGCACCGCCACCGGGATGTCGTAGGCGAAGATCGGCAACGCCGTCTTCTCGTGCAGCAGCCGGAAGTGCCGGTCGATCTCGGCCACGTGCGTGCGGGTGTAGTACGGCGCGGTGACCACGATGGCGTCGGCACCGGCCTCCTGCGCGGTCTTCACGTGCTCGGCCACGCGCAGGGTCGTCATGTCGATACAGCCGGCCAGCACCGGCACGCGGCCGGAGACCTGGTCCACGGCCGTCTCGATCGTCACGCGGCGCTGCGCGTCGGGCAGGAAGGCGACCTCGCTGGACGAGCCGAGCACGAAGATGCCGTGGACACCGGCGTCGAGCTGGAACTCGATGTGGCGGCGCAGCGAATCGGTGTCCACAGTGAAGTCGTCGTTGAACGGCGTGCACAGCGGCGGGATGATGCCGGCGAACTTCGTCGCGGTCATGAGGCGTTCACTCCGGTGGTGATCTCAGGGTGGGTCTCTGGGTGGATGCAGCGGTAGCTGTGCCCGGCGACCTCGGTGAGCGGCGGCAGCGCCGCCGCGCACTCGGCCGTGGCCTTCGGGCATCGGGTGTGGAACGCGCAGCCGCTCGGCGGCGCGGTCGCCGACGGCACGGGTCCACTGAGGACGATCGGTTCGACCGGGTGCAGCAGGCTCGGCGTGGCCGAGAACAGCGCTCGCGTGTACGGGTGCCGAGCGCCGTCGGGCAGGTCCTCGGCGGCGGCCTCCTCGACGATCCGCCCGAGGTACATCGTCACGATCCGGTCGCTCATGCGCCGCACGGTCTGGATGTCGTGCGACACGAAAAGCATGGCGAGACCGAGCTTCTCGCGCAGGTCGATGAGCAGGTTGAGGATCTGCGCGCGCACCGACACGTCGAGCGCGGACGTCGGTTCGTCGGCCACGAGCAGCGACGGCCGCAACGCCAGCGCCCGCGCGATGGCCACGCGCTGGCGCTGCCCGCCGGACAGCTGCGCGGGCAGCGCGTCGGCGACACTGCCCGGCAGACCGACCAGGCCCATGAGCTCGCTCACCCGCTCGGCGCGTTCGGCGGGTGTGCCGACGCCGTGCACGTCGAGCGGGTCACGCAGGATCTTCGCCACGGGCAGGCGCCGGTTGAGCGCCGTGGCCGGGTCCTGGAACACCAGGCCGACCTGGCGGCCCAGCTCGGCCGGGCGCAGTCCCGAGAGCGGTTTCCCGCCGTAGCGCACAGTTCCCGCGGTCGGTTTCTGCAGCCCGACGAGCACCTTGGCGAGCGTGGACTTGCCGCAGCCGGACTCGCCGACCACGCCCACCGTCTCGCCGGCGGCGATCTCCAGGTTCGCGTCGGTCAGCGCGTACACGTTGTCGCTCCCGAACAGGCTCGCCGCGCGGACGCGGTGCACCACGTGCACGCCGTCGACCTCGACCAGCGTCATACCTGTGCTCCTTCCACGACGGCCGGGGTCGTGCGTTCGGCGGGGTAGTGGCAGGCGACGAGGTGCCCGTTCCCCTCGGGTTCGGGTGCCACCTCGAAGCAGTGGCCGCGCGCGGCCGGGCAGCGGTCGGCGAACCGGCAGCCGGGCGGGAAGTCGGCCGGCGCGGGCACCACACCCTTGATCTGGGTGAGCGTGGCCTCGTTCTCCTCCAGCGACAGCACAGCGCTCAGCAGGCCGCGCGTGTAGTGGTGCCGCGGCGAGCCCACGACCTCGGCCGTCGCGCCCGTCTCGGCCACCTGCCCGCCGTACATGACCACCACGCGGTCGGCGACGTCGGCGACCAGCGCCAGGTCGTGCGACACGAGGATCAGCGCGAACCCGAGCTCTTCCTGCAATCGCAGCAGCAGCTTGATGATCTGCGCCTGCACGGTCACGTCGAGCGCCGTGGTGGGCTCGTCGGCCACGATCAGCTTCGGGCTGCGCGACAAGGCCATCGCGATGAGCACGCGCTGGCGCTGTCCGCCGGAGAGCTCGTGCGGGTAGGACCGCAGCGTGCGGCCCGGGTCGAGGTTCACCAGTTCCAGCAGTTCCTGCGGCGTGCGCGTGCCGCCGCGGCGGGTGAACTGCTTGAGCTGCGCGCGGATCGTCATCGCCGGGTTCAGGGAGCTGAGCGCGTCCTGGTAGATCATCGAGATGTCGTGGCCGAGGTGGCGCCGGCGCGTGCCCGCCTTCATGGTGAGCAGGTCGTCGCCCTCGAACAGGATCTCGCCCGACAGCCGCGCGGCACCCGGTTGCAGGCCCATGATCGACAGCGCGGTGAGCGACTTGCCGCACCCCGACTCGCCGATCAGCCCGAGAACTTCGCCCGAGCGCACGGTGAACGAGACGCCGTCGACCACGTTCACCCCGCGGTGCCGGTCGGGGAAGCTGATCGCGAGATCCTTGACCTCGAGAACCGCCCGGCGACCGGTGAGATCCCGGGCCCGCGCGGCCAGCCGTTCGCCGGCTTCGAGCAGCCCGGCGAGCGGCAGCACCGGCGCGGTGTTCTCCGCGGCCTTCTCCGCCTCGATCTTCTTGGCGACCTCACCCGCCTTCGCGTTGCGGGCCGAAGGCGCGGCCCACGCGTCGGAGATGCCTTCGGAGAGGATGTTGAGCGCCAGCACCGTGATCAGGATCAGCAGGCCGGGGAACAACGTGGCCCACCAGCCGCCGGTGAGCACGAGGTCCTTGCCGTCGGAGAGCACCGAGCCCCAGGAGGGGTTCGGCGGCTGGATGCCCGCGCCGATGAACGACAGCGACGCCTCGAACACGATCGCGTCGGCCACCGTCACCGTGCAGTACACGAGGATCGGCGCGGCGCAGTTGACCGCGACGTGCCGGGCGAGGATGAACAACCGCCTCGCGCCGATCACGCGCTCGGCGTCCACGTAGTCCTCGCCGTACTGCGCGAGCACGTTCGCCCGCACCACCCGTGCGACCGGGGCCATGTTGAGGAACCCGATGGCGAGGATCAGCACGAGGATGCCGCGGCCGAACACCGCCACCAGCACCGCGGCGAGCGCGATGCCGGGGAACGCCATGATCACGTCCATCACGCGCATGACCACCGCGTCGGTGCGGTGCCCGGACGTGGCGGCGAACGAGCCGATCACCACACCGGCGAGCAACGCCAGCACGGTGGCGCCGAGGCCGATCGCCAGCGACCACCGTGTGCCGGCAATCAGGCGCGAGAAGATGTCACGGCCCGACTGGTCGGTGCCGAACCAGTGCGCGGCGCTCGGGCCGCCGGTGTCGGTGCTCAGGGCGTCGGGGTTGTGCGTGGCCAGCAGCGTGCCGAAGATCGCGACGAGCGCGAGCACCACGAGCAGGCCGAGCGCGAGCCACGAGGTGAGCGGGAGTTTCCGGAACCGCACACCCGGCCGCGAGAGCCGCGCCGTGAGGTTCGGGTGCAGGACGGGGCGCATCAGGAGTGGCTCCGCAGTCGGGGGTTGGCGATGAGGTAGAGCACGTCGACGATGAGGTTCACGAGCACGAAGCCCACGGCGATCGTGATCACGAAGCCCTGGACCTTCGCCGTGTCACCGTCCTGCACGGCCTGGATCATGTTCTGGCCCATGCCGGGCAACGCGAACATCGTCTCGATCACCACCGCGCCGCCGAGCAGGTAACCGACGCGCAGGCCCAGCACGGTGAGCGGGTTGACCAGGGCGTTGCGCAGCACGTTGCGGCCCACCACGACCACGGGCGGCAGACCGCCGCCGCGGGCCGTGCGCACGTAGTCCTTGTCCAGCTCTTCCACCATCGACGTGCGGATCACGCGCGTCAGCTGCGCGGCCACCGGCAGCGACAGCGAGATCGCCGGCAGCGTGAGCGAGTTGAGCCAGCCCGACACCGAGTCGGTCGGGCTCACGTACCCGCTGGTGGGGAACAGGCCTTTGCCCACGGCGAGCCACTGCACGAGCAGCAATGCGATCCAGAACGCCGGCGCCGCGACGCCCGCCAGCGTGACCACCCGGATCACGTGGTCGGGCCAGCGGCCGCGGAACAGCGCCGACGTCACGCCGAGCACGATCGACAGCACGAGCGCGATGACCAGCCCGAACAACGTGAGCTGCACGGTGAGCGGGAGTGCGGTCGCGATGGTCTGTCCCACCGGCTCCTTGGTGATCACGCTGGTGCCGAAGTCGCCTTGGGCCAGGTGCCACACGAAGTGCACGTATTGCAGGGGCAGGGGATCGAGCAGCCCGTTGGCCTGGCGGAACTGGTCGAGCTGCGCCTCGGTCGCGTTCGCCCCGTTGAACGCGGCGAGCGCCGGGTCCACGGGGGAGAACTGCATCACGATGAACACGAACAGGATCACGCCGAGCAGCAGCGGGATCAGGGCGAGGATGCGGGAGGCCAGCATCCGCACGACGACGATCACGGTAGGGGTCCTCCCGCGTCAGACCGGCTTGGCCTGGTTGAGGTAGATGCCGGGGTAGCCCTGCGCGCGCACGCCGGTGATCGCCTTCGGGTCCCACGCCGTGCCGAGCTGGGTGAACACGATCGGGTAAATCACGGCCTGCTCGGAGATCAGGTCCAGCAGCTGCTTGTTGAGCCCGTTGCGCTTGGTCTCGTCCTGCTCCGCGGCGGCCTGGTTCTGCAGGGCCAGGAGGGCCTGGGTGTCGGCGTTGTTCCAGCGCGCGTACTTGGTCATCATCAGCGAAGCGGCGTCGTAGTAGTAGCGGATGAGCAGGTCGGGGTCGTTGCCGAACTGCATCGGGTTGTTCGTGGTGGACACGACCTGGAAGTCGTTTCCGTTGTCAAGCTTGGAGAACAGCGCCTTCGTGTCCTGCGAGTCCAAAGTGGTCTCCACGCCGATGGCGTCCCAGCCCTCCTTGATCACCTTCACGCAGTCGAGCACGAGCGAGGTGTTGGTGGTGGACAGGGAGATCTTCAGGTTCGTGACGCCGGCCTCGGCCAGCAGCTGCCTGGCCTTCGCCGGGTCGAACTCGAAGCTCTGCGACGCCGGCTGCGACTGCGGCAGCTTCGGGTTGATGAACGATGTGCCCGCCGTGCCGGTGCCGCGCAGGCCGATGTCGATCATCTTCTTCTTGTCGATGGCGTAGTGCAGCGCCTGGCGCACGCGCTTGTCGCCGAAGGGCGCGTGAGCCGTGTTGAACATCAGGTACAGGTTGTTGCCGCCGTCGGCGAATTCCACGGTGCGGCCGGCCTTGCGCAGCTGGTCGGCGTTGGCGGCCGGGATGTTCTCCACGATCTGCGCGTCGGGCTTCGCGCCGGAGATCGCGGCCACGCGCGGCGCTGAATCCACAATGGACTTCCACAGCATCTTCTGGTACGCGGCGGGCCGTGGGCCGTTGTAGTCAGCGAACTTCTCGAACGAGGTGTGTGACAGCGGCGCCTGCTCGGTGACCTTGTACGGGCCCGAGCCCACGACCTTGCCACCCGCGGCGAGCGGCCAGTTGTTCTCGAACACGTGCTTGGGCAGGATCTTGCAGGTCTGGATCCGCTGCAGCGCGTAGGGGAAGGGGAACTTGAGCACGAACTCGACCGTGTGGTCGTCGACCTTCTTCACCTCCTGCAGCCACTGGGCGAAGAAGCTGTGGATGAGCACGTTCTCCTTCGCGTCGAGCGCGCGGGCGTAGGTGAAGACCACGTCGTCGGCCGTCACGGGCTGCCCGTCGTGCCACTTGGCGCCGTCACGCAGCTCGAACTCGATGCTGGTGCCGCTCACGTCGGCCGGCAGCGCCTTGGCCAGGCCGGGGAACGGGGCTCGCGTGACGGGGTCGCCTTCGACCAGCGATTCGTAGCTGTGCAGGATGGCGGCCATGGAGAACGCCGACGCGGTCTGCAGCGGGTCCCACGACTGGTTGTTGCCGTAGCCGACGACAGCGGTGAGGGAATCGGTGGAGCTACCGGTCTTGTTCGTCGACGCGGGGCCGCCGCAGGCGGCGATGGTCGACGAGAAGGCGGCGGTCGCGCCCACGAGGCCCGCGTAGCGCAGCAGCGTGCGCCGGTCGAACGCGGGGCCGGTCCCCATGGCGGTTCGGGACATCGGTGTCTCCTGACTGTGTGTGTCGCCCACCAGAAGTCATCAGAAGTAGGACGTGGGACGTCCTATGACTTCGCCGAACCCTAGAACTCCTCCGGGTACCGGTCAAGGGGACGGCGCGTTTTCGGCAGCCGGCCGGGATCTCCCCGGGATTCGACGAGGTATGACGTAGGATGTCCTTTGATGGCGACGTGCCAGCGAAGGAAAGAAACATCCGGGGAGACTGTTTTGGCGCGCCCGCAACGCAGTGAAGAGATCACCAAGCGGATCATCGATCTGATCATCGATCGCGACCTCCCGCCGGGCGCGCCGATGCCCACGGAGCTCAGCCTGATGGAGGACATCGGGGTGAGCCGCAACTCGATCCGGGAGGCGATCAAGGCGCTGCAGGCGCTGGGCATCGTCGAGATCCGCCACGGGTACGGCACCTTCGTCGGCTCGGCCGGCTCCGAGGCGCTGCAGACCTGGCTGCTGTTCCGCACGCGCACCCGCGGCGCGAGCGACGCCGGCCGGCTGCGCGACTTGCTCGAGGTGCGCGAAATGATCGAGACCGAGCTGACCAGCCGGGTCGCGCTGTCGCACCGGCCCGAGCTGATCTCGGAGCTGGAGGACTGCGTCGCGCGGATGCGCCGCAAGGGTCCCGATTCGGCCGTGGCCGACCGGGAGTTCCACGACCTCATCTGCGCGGAGGCGGGTTTCGACCTGGCGCGCGAGCTCACCGGGCTGTTCTGGGACGTCTACCGGGCGGCGGAAGCCGAGCTCGGCGGGCCGGCGTCGTCGCCCGCGGGCACCGCCAAGCGGCATCAGGCGATCGTCGACGCGCTGGTCTCCCGCGACGGCGACGCGGCGGCCGAGGCCGTGCACCGGCACTTCGACGAGGTGCGCAAGCGGGCGAAGGCCGGGCGCTACGGCGGGTTCGGCGAGGCGCGGCCGGTGGAAGCCGACTCCGTGGTGCTGTGAGCCGGCGGCGTTGTTTCTCCGTGGTGCTGTGACCAGGTGACGTCCCGCGCGACTTCATACACTGGGCGGCGACGGGGAGGTGCGCCCTGGACGCAGTCGAGGTCGGGATGCTGTCGCGATCCGCCGCGGCCGACGACGACGTGACGGCCGCGATCACCGCCGTGGTGAACACCGTCTACCAGAACGCCGAGGCGGGGCTGTGGGCGGGCGACGCGCCCCGGGCGAACGCGGCCGAGGTGGCGGGGCTCGTCGAGGCGGGCGAGATCGCCGCGGCGCGCCTGGCCGGCCGGATCGTCGGGTCCGTGCGCGTGCGGACGGTCGCCGACGGCGCCGGCGAGTTCGGTCTGCTGGCCGCCGCCCCCGATGTGCAGGGCGCGGGTGTCGGGCGCGAGCTGGTGCACTTCGCCGAGGCGTACTGCCGGCAGCTGGGCCACCGGCGGATGCAGCTGGAGCTGCTGGTGCCGCGGTCGTTCAGGCACCCGTCGAAGGACTTCCTCGCGGCCTGGTGCACGCGGCTGGGGTACCGCATCGAGGAGAAGTCCACGGTGGAGGACGTGTACCCGCACCTCGTGCCGCTGCTGGCCACCCCGTGCGACTTCTTCGTGTACCGCAAGGACTTTACTACCGGGTAGGCACACGGCGCGTGGCCTTTCGGACACGTCTCGTTATGCGCGGGTTCATCCGGGTGTGGTGCCTGCGCAATTCTGGTGGTCATGGATCGTCGTTTGCACTTCGTGGGGACGCTGCCGCAGTTCGCGGACGCGGCAGAGGCGTTCCGGTGGCAGCGCGGCGAGCTTGCCGGGCAGCTGCGCTGGATCAGCGGCGGTGAGACGGGCAAGCGCTTGCAGTGGTTCGTGCCGGTGGTCAAGGAGCTTAAGCACACCGCCGGTGTGCGCGTGGTCAAGGACGGGGACTGGACCGGCTACGACGACACCGACCGGCTCGTGGCGAAGCGGCTGGACCCGGCGCGGATCCCGCTGCACCTCGCCGAGGACGCGCTCGCCGAGCTGGAGCTGCTGCGCGCGGCCGGCACGCCCGCGACGGCCGAGCAGCCGCTGCAGGTGGGTGTGCCGGGCTACCTCGACATGGCGTTGTTCATCTTCGGCCCGCTCGGGGTGTTCAAGCACGCCCGCGCGTTCCTGCGGGCCGCGAGCACGCAGATCGAGCGCGTGCAGCTCGCGGCAGGCGACCGGGTGGTGTTCCAGCTGGAGCTGCCCCTGGCGTTGATCGCGGTGACCGCCGCGCCGCCGCCGTTGCGCCGGGTCCTGGCCGAGGTGATGGCCCGTCTGGTCACGCGCCAGGCGGCTCGGGCGCCGGAAGGCACCCGCTTCGGCGTGCACCTGTGCTTCGGCGACCTCGGCCACGGCGCGCTGCGCCAGCCCCGCTCGGCCGCGCCGGTGGTGGCGCTCGCCAACGCGATCGTGCGCCGCTGGCCGACGCGGCGCCCGTTGGACTACGTGCACCTGCCGATGTCCGGCGGCGACGAGCCACCGCCGGTCGACGCCGCCTTCTACGCGCCGCTGCGACACCTGCGGCCCGGCCCGGCGGTCGTCGTCGCGGGCATCGCGCACGAACGGCAGGACGAGGCCGCCCAGCTCACCGTGCGCGACCACGTCGAAACGGCGCTGGGCCGGACCGTGGACGTCGCCACGTCCGGCGGCCTGGGCCGGCGTTCGCCCTGGGAGGCCGACGCGGCCGTGGCGCGCATGCGGTCCCTGCTGTGAAAGCGCCGCGTTTCGGGTACTGAGGACCTTGTGACGACACGACTGGACTGGGTGGCCCTGGTGCGCCACGGCCGGAGCACGGGGAACGTGGCCCGCGAGGTCGCGGAGGCCGCCGGGCACGAGGTGATCGACCTCGCGGAGCGCGACGCCGACGTGCCGCTCGACGAGCTCGGCGAGCGGCAGGCCCGCGCGGTCGGCCACTGGCTCGCGACGGCCCGGCCCGATCTCGTGGTGGCCTCGCCCTACCTGCGGTCCCTGTCCACGGCGCGGCTCGCGCTGGCCGCGGCGGCGGAGTGCGGCAGCTGGGCGCCTTGTGAGCTGCGCGTGGACGAACGCGTGCGCGACCGCGAACTGGGGGTGCTCGACCTGCTCACCAGCCACGGCGTCGCCGCGCGGATGCCCGACGAGCAGCGGCGCAAGGAGCGCCTGGGCAAGTTCTACTACCGGCCGCCGGGTGGCGAGTCGTGGGCGGACGTGGTGCTGCGGGTGCGGTCCGTGCTCGCGGACCTGCGCTCAGAAAATCACAGCTTCGAAAACCTCATCGCCGATAATCACAGCGCCGATAATCACAGCGCCGATAGTCACGGCGCCGAGGCGCCCGGCAGGCGGGTGGTGTTCGTGGCTCACGAGATGATCGTGTTCGCCTTGCGCTACGTCCTCGAATCCGTGCCGGAGCGTGACTTGCTCACTGCGGCCGCGCGCACGGACGTGCCCAACGGCTCCGTCACCGCGTGGCAGCGCGACGCCGGTGGTGCGTTCCGCCTCACGCTCGCCCAGGCGACCGGGCACCTCGCCACCCTGCCGAGCTGAGCCGTCGGCGGGAGGATGGGTACAAGATCACCGACGGCGGAAGGGAAACCATGAAGCTCGACCTCGACGGCAGGACGGCGCTCGTCACCGGGTCCACGCAGGGGATCGGCGCGGCGATCGCCGCGGGGCTCGCGCGGGCGGGCGCGCGGGTGGTGGTGAACGGGCGCGGAGAAGCCGGCGTGGCGAAGGCGATCGAGGAGCTCGGCAGGCAGGTGCCCGACGGTGATTTCGTGGCCGGCGCGGGCGACGTGACCACCGACGAAGGCGCGCACGCGGTGCTGGAGGCCGCCGGGCGGGTCGACATCCTCGTGAACAACCTCGGCATCTTCGGTGCGCGGGAACCGCTGGAGATCACCGACGACGACTGGCGGCGCTACTTCGAGGTCAACGTGCTCGCGGCCGTGCGGCTCACGCGGTTGACGCTGCCCGCCATGACCGAGCGGGGCTGGGGGCGCGTGCTCAACATCGCCAGCGACTCGGCCGTGGTGATCCCGGCCGAGATGATCCACTACGGCATGTCGAAGACCGCGCTGCTCGGGGTTTCGCGGGGGTTCGCGAAGGCGGCGGCGGGGACCGGCGTCACGGTCAACTCCGTGATCGCCGGGCCCACGCACACCGGGGGTGTCGAGGACTTCGTCTACCAGCTCGTGGACAAGAATCTGCCGTGGGAGCAGGCGCAGCGGGAGTTCATGAAAACGCACCGGCCGCAGTCGTTGCTGCAGCGGCTGATCGAGCCCGAGGAGATCGCGAACCTGGTGGTGTACCTGAGCTCACCGCTGGCTTCGGCGACCACCGGTGGCGCGGTCCGCGTCGACGGTGGTTACGTGGACTCGATCCTCCCGTAGGGGCTCAGCGCCCGCGTGGCTCGCCGAGGCGGTCGCGGACCTGCCGTTCGACGAGCACGGGCAGGAAACTGCGCACGCCGGCGTCGTCGAAGTGCCGGCGTTGCGCGGTGATCGTGCGGCTGATCTCGGTCTCGCGCGAGCTGCCGTACTCGTCGACGAGCCGTGACTTGAGCGCGGAGAAGCTCTCCTCTTCGCCCAGGAGCATGAGGTCGTCCATGCCTTGATGGGTCATCGCCGTCCCTTTCCGTGGTTTCGGCCCTGGGTGGTTGCTGCCCGCGACGGACCTTGCTCAAACGGCGGGCGAACGTGTGGACCGGGGTCGAAACGCCTGGTGTCAATTTTGACCAGGTGGTAGAAATTCAGGCGACACGGCGCTGCGGGCGCCGAACCGCGAGGCCAAGGAGCTGGAATGGGCAAGCCCTCCGTGCAGCTGTACTCGGTGCGTGACGCGTTCGCGGCCGACCCGGCGGACACCCTGCGGCGGCTCGCCGCGATCGGGTTCACCCAGGTCGAGCCGTACGGCGTGGTCGAGAACGTCGCGGCGCTGTCCGCCGGTCTGCCCGCCAACGGGCTCACGGCGCCGACCGCGCACGCGAAGCTGATCGGTGAGGACCAGCACGCCGTGTTCGCCGCCGCGAAGCAGCTCGGCATCGCCGTGGTGATCGATCCGCTGGTGAAACCGGAGCTGTGGCAGGACCTCGCGGACATCACGGCCACGGCGGAGGCGCTCAACGCCGCCGCGAAGGTCGCCGAGGAGCACGGCGTGCGGGTCGGCTACCACAACCACTGGTGGGAGCTCGAGTCCCGGATCGAGGGCCGCAGCGCGTTCGAGGTGTTCGCCGACCGGCTCGACCCGGCGATCGCCCTGGAGGTCGACGCCTACTGGGCCACCGCGGGCGGCGAGAACGCGCCGGAGCTGCTGCGCCGGCTCGGCTCACGGGTCCACGCCATTCACGTGAAGGACGGTGCGCTCGCCACCGACGCCTCCGGCCAGGTCCCGGCCGGCCAGGGCAGCGTTCCACTCGCCGACGTGCTCGCGGCCGCGCCCGACGCGCTGCGCGTGGTGGAGTTCGACCGCTACGACGGCGACATCTTCGACGGCATCGCCGCGAGCTTCGGCTACCTCGAGGGTGCGCGGTGACGTCGGGGCCGGTCGGCGTCGGTGTGATCGGCGCGGGGGTCATCAGCGACACGTACCTGGAGAACCTCACGAGCTTCCCCGACGTGCGCGTGTTGTCCGTCGCCGATCTCGACGTGACCCGCGCGCAGGCGCAAGCGGCGAAACACGGTGTGCCGCAAGGGGAAACCGTCGCGTCACTGCTCGCTAACCCGGCGATCGAGCTGGTCGTGAACCTCACGATCCCGGCCGCGCACGTCGAGGTCGGGCTGGCGGTGCTCGACGCGGGCAAGAGCGTGTGGACCGAAAAGCCGCTCGCGCTCGACCGGCAGACGGGCCGCAAACTGCTGGATCGCGCGCAGGAGAAGGGATTGCGCGTGGCGAGCGCCCCCGACACCGTGCTCGGCGCCGGCCTGCAGACGGCCCGGCGCGCGATCGAGGCCGGCCGCATCGGCGAACCCCGCACGGCGCTGGCGCTGTTCCAGACACCGGGTCCGGAAAGCTGGCACCCGGCGCCGGAGTTCCTGTTCCAGCACGGCGGCGGCCCGCTGCTCGACATGGGGCCGTACTACCTCACGGAGCTCGTGCAACTGTTCGGCCCGATCCACAAGGTGACCGGCGCCGGTGGCCGCGCGCGCGACACCCGCGTGATCGGCTCCGGTCCGCGGGCCGGCACGGCGTTCGCGGTGACCGTGCCGACCACGGTGACCGCGCTGGTCGAGTTCACCCGCGGTGGCAGCGCTCAGGTGGTGCTGAGTTTCGATTCCGCCTTGACCCGCACGGGTTTCGTCGAGGTGTCGGGTGCGCTCGGCACCGCGGTGCTGCCGGACCCGAACCGCTTCGACGGCTCCACGAAGCTGCACCTGCTGGGCGCTGCCGGGCCCGAAGAGCTTGCGCCGTCGGGACATCCGGCCTCACGCGGCACCGGTGCGCTGGAACTGGTCCGCGCGATCCGGGCCGGGGTGCCCGAACGCGCGTCGGGGGAGCTGGCCTACCACGTGCTCGACGCGATGCTCGCCATCGACGAGTCGATCACCCGCGGTCAATCCGTGGAGGTGGACAGCACCGTCGACGTGCCGCCCGCGCTGCCGGACGGCTGGGACCCGTACGCGGCCACGCTCTAGGACCGGTTTTCGGGGTCCAGCGGGACGGTGAGCAGTGTCCGCAGGTAGAAGCGCAACGAGCCCACGAGGTCGACGTCACCGGGGGTGGTGAGCCACTGGACCTGCAACCCGTCCATGAGCGCGATGAACGTGAGCGCCGCGAGATCCGGGTCGACACCCTCGCGGAGCTCACCTGTCGTGGCCAGGAGCCGGAACGAGCCGATCACGCTCTCCCGCGCCTCCCGGTAGTGCTGCACGAAGTACTCGTGCGCGGGGTGGTCGGGCGCCACGGCCTCGGCCGCCAGCCGCGAGTACAGGTCGACGATCCGGGGGTGGCGCACGTTGTGCTCGGCCAGCGCGACGAAGTGCCGCAGCACCTCCAGCCCGGGCGCCACGGTCAACTGCTCCCGCTCGGAATCCTCGGCATCCCGCCGCTCCAGCACGGCGGCGAGCAGCGCTTCCTTGGTGGGGAAGTAGTACAGGACGCCGGCGTGACTCATGCCGACCCGCTTGGCGATCTCCCGCAACGACGACCCGTGGTACCCGGCCTCGCCGTACACGACGGCCGCCGCGGAGATGATGTCCTCGCGGCGAATCCGGCCCTTCAAATACCCCCCAGTCACGGGAGGCTGCTCGATTCGGCAGCGTGCATGACCACATTCTGCCGCAGGGAAGCACCGTCGCCCTCTCCTGCGCACCCCCTACTGGTCAACCCGGTTCCCTACACTCGACCCATGAGGAGATCGCCGGCTCAACGGCGATCTCGCACGCCTCGGCGGAGCCGAGGCCAAACTACAGCCGGGGTCAAAGACACAAAGGATCCGACCGTAATGATCGAATCGTCTTCACCTGATCGGCTGCCGAGGGCTGCTCGAGTTGCGACCTGGAGTTTTTTCGCGCTCAACGGGTTCGCCATCGGCATGTGGGTGGTCCACATCCCGGTCGTCGAGCGCGCCACCGGGATTTCGCACACCACGCTCGGCGCGTTGCTGCTCGTGCTCGGCGGGGCGGCGTTCGCGGGGATGCAGGTGTCGGGGCCGCTGGCCGATCGGTTCGGGCATCGGCGGATGGTGCCGACGGCGGGCGTGCTGCTCGGGCTGTCGCTCGTGCTGCCCGGGCTCGCCACGAGCTGGTGGACGCTCGGGCTGTCGCTGCTGCTGGTGGGCTTCGCCAACGGGTCCCTCGACGTCGCCATGAACGCGCAGGCCGTGGTGGTCGAGCGGGCCTACCCGCGGCCGATCATGGCGGCCTTCCACGCAATGTGGTCGATCGGCGGCGCGGTGGCGGCCGTGACCGGCGCGGCGGTGCTGGGCGCCGGGGTGCCGACGGCCGTCACGCTCAGTGCGACCGGCGCGCTGCTCGTCGTCGCGTCGCTGGGGGCCGGGCGGTTGCTGCTCGACGCCGGGCGGCCCGAGCCGGCCGCCGACGCCGAAACCGCACGACCAGCGCCGGGACGGACGCCGTCGCGGGTGGTGTGGCTGCTGGGGGCGCTCGCGTTCGCGCTGATGCTGGCCGAAGGGGTCGCGAACGACTGGGCCGCGTTGCACCTGCAGGACGTCCTGGGCACGTCCGCGAGCACGGCCGCCCTCGCGTACGGCTGCTTCGCCGTGGCGATGACCGTCGGCCGCTTCGCCACCGACCGGGTCGCCGCGCTGGCGGGTCCGGTCGCGGTGGTGCGGTACGGGTCGGCGCTCGCCGCGGTCGGTCTGGCCACGGCTTCGCTGTCATCCTGGGTGCCGCTCGCGCTGGTCGGCTGGGCGATCTTCGGTCTGGGCCTCGCCGGCGGCGTCCCGCAGCTGTTCACGGCGGCGGGCAACCTGGACACCCGGGCGTCGGGGGCGCTGATGGCGCGGGTCGTGGGGCTCGGGTACGTCGGGCTGCTGGCGGGTCCGGCGTTGATCGGCGGGTTGACGCGGTGGATGCCGTTGAACGTCGCGTTCGCGGTGCCGTTCGTGCTGTGCGTGGCCGCGGTCGTAGCGGCTCCCGTGATCGTGCCGCGCAAGGTGCGGGAGTCCGCCGAGGTGAGCTGAGCTCAGGCGCAGGTGTCGCCGCTGCGGACGTTGCCGCCGCCGACGATGGTGAAGCGGGCGCCGGGCGCGGCATCGCGCAGCCGGAGCGTGCACACGATCTGGTCGACCGCGAGGTCCGACAGCGACTTGACGTCGGCCGACAGCCGCACGGTGACCTCGGCCGGGGTGACCGCGACGGTGGCCGGCACGGCGTCCTGCGGGACTTCGGTGGTGAGCCCGGACGCCCGCTCCGCCGCCGTCGGTCCTTGCGCGAGGGCGTCGATCAGGGTGTTGTCGCCCTGGTTGAGACCGGAACGGCTGACCTGGACGACGGCGCCGTCGGCCACGAGGTAGATCGAGGTGGTCGGCTGCGCCCCGGCGGGGGTCGAGGCCGGGCCGCTGGGCGCGGCGTCACCCGAGATCGCGCCGCTGGGCTGGACCCCGCAGGCCGTCGCGGCCAGCGCGACCAGCGCGAGCCCTGCCACCACCCGCCGGATCACGACGCGCTCCCGGGGTCGAGCGGCAGGCGCAGGGTGAAGCTCGCGCCGCCTTGCGGGCGGTTGGCGGCGGTGAGCAGGCCGCCGTGGAGCCGGGCGTTCTCCCACGCGATGGCGAGCCCCAGCCCGCTGCCCTCCGAACGGCTGCGTGCGGTGTCAGCCTTGTAGAAGCGGTCGAACACGTGCGGAAGCACCTCCTCGTCGAGCCCGGGGCCCTCGTCGGTCACCTCGATCGCGAGCGAGCCGTCGGCCGCGCTCAGCCGTAGCCGCACCGGCGGCGCGCCGTGGCGCAGGGCGTTGCCGACGAGGTTCGCGACGATCACGTCGAGCCGCCGCGGGTCCAGCCGGGCGCGGACTCCCGGCGGCAGGTCCGTGACGACCTCGCCGAGCCAGCCGCGGGCGCGCAGCGTGGCGCCGACGGCCTCGGCGACGTCCACCTCGTCGAGCGCGAGCGACGCCGAGCCCGAGTCGAACCGGGTGACCTCGATGAGGTCGTTGACCAGCCGCGTGAGGTTGTGCGTCTCCTGGCTCACCAGCCGCACCGCGCGGCCGGCGATCTCGGGCAGGCCGGCGACCTCCGACTCGAGCACGTCGGTGACGGCGGTCATCGCCGCGAGCGGGGTGCGCAGCTCGTGGGACACGTCGGCGACGAAGCGGCGGGCGTCGGACTCCATGCGCTCCAGCTCGCCGACGTGGTGCTGCAGCGATTCGGCCGTGGTGTTGAACGTCTTGCCCACCTCGGCCAGCTCGTCGGTGCCGCGGATGGTCAGGCGCGTGTCCAGGTCACCCTCGCCGAGCCGGTGCGCGGCGCGGCGCAGCTCGCGCACCGGCCCGAGCACGCTGCGGGCGGCGGCGAGCGCCAGCAGCAGCGCCAGGACGACGGCGCCGGTGCCGGTCAGCCACGCGCTGCGGGCCAGCTCTGCGATGCTCTCGCTTTCGGCGGTCAGCGGCTCCAGCACGTAGACGTCGATGCCGGACGGCGTGGTCACGTGCGACTGGTTCGTGGTGAGCCGCAGCTGGGTCCCGACCAGCAGCCGGGTCTCGCCGCCGACGTCCACCCGCTGCCAGGCGAACGTGCCCTGGGCCACGAACTCCTCGAGCTCGGGCGTGATCAGGGAGCGGTCCAGATCACCCGCCGAGGTGGCCCCCGAGATCACGAGCGCCGCGTCGTCGCGCTCGGCGATCTTGCCCGCGAACACCTCGAGCATCTCCCGCGTGGGCCGCGCGGGCAGGGGATACGCCGGCTGGACGCGGCTGCGCAGCTCCGCGACCGCGTTGTCCTGGGAGTTCTTGAGGATCGTGTTGCGGGCGGTGCGGTAGCCGACGCCGGCGACGGCGATGGTCGTGAGCACGCTCAGCAGCACGAACGCGAGCAGCAGCCGCGTGCGCAGGCCCCAGCCCGGCCAGAGTTTCCGGAACCGCGCGGCGGTCACAGGGGCCCGAAGCGGTACCCGAACCCGCGCAGGGTCTGCACGTACACGGGTGCCGCGGCGTCGTCCTCGATCTTCGCGCGCAGGCGCTGCACGCACGCGTCGACGAGCCGCGAGTCGCCGAGATAACCCTGGTCCCACACGGATTCCAGCAGCTGCTGCCGGCTGAGCACCCGCCCCGGCGAAGCCGACAGCTCCAGCAGCAGCCGCAGCTCCGTGGGCGCGAGGCTCACGGGCCGGCCGCTTTTGCTCACGACGAGCCCGTCGCGGTCGATGGTGAGCTCGCCGTGGCGTTCGATCTCGGGTTTGGGCGTGCCCGCCTGGCGCTGCTCGCCGCCGGTGCGCCGCAGCACGGCCTTGATCCGCGCTTCGAGCACGCGCGGCTGCGCCGGTTTGACCACGTAGTCGTCGGCGCCGGCTTCCAGCCCGGCGACCACGTCGATGTCGTCGTTGCGTGCGGTGAGCATGATGATCGGCAGGTCACCGGTGGCGCGGATGCGCCGGCACACCTCGAACCCGTCCATGCCGGGCAGCATCAGGTCGAGCACGACGACATCGGCCGGCTCGGTGCCCAGCCGCGCGAGCCCTGCCTCGCCGCTTTCCACCGCGTCGACGGTGTGACCCTGGTAGGTCAGGGCGATCTGCAGGCCGTCTCGCACGGCCTGGTCGTCTTCGATCAACAGCACCCGGGGCATGTCTCCCACTATCGCAGCGCAACGGGGCGGCCGCCCGTCCGAGGCCCGGACAGTCCACAGCGGACACCTCCGGCGAGGATCCGCGTTCCGTCTCACGGGTCGGTGCGCGGACTGTCATGGTTGCGTAACAGCCGGCGGCCGTGCGGAGCTGTTACAGAACTGTCGGGGTCCGCGCACGCGACGCCGACGGTCGGCGCACACGCGGGCCCGAAGGTGGTCACCATGACCGAACCGCTCCGCTCCCGTGCCTACGCCGCGGCCACCCGGCTGCTGGCCGAGCTGCTGCTGCCGGTGGCTTTCGTGCGCTCGCCGCGGGACGCCCGCCGCCGCGCCTGCCAGTGGGCGCTGGCCGTGCGCTACCCGGCCGAGGACCTCGCCGGCCTCACGGGGGCCGCGCGCGAGGCGTTCACCGCCGCGCGCACCGAGGCTTTCTGGCGCGACGGCCAGCTGATCGGCCTCACCTCCGGCCACCGCGACGCCGCCGAGCAGCACGCGATGTTCACCGCCGAGGTCTGCCGCACGGGCTCGGCGCACGCGGCGCGCCGGCTCGTGCTGCCACCCGAGGAGTCGGCCCACGTGGCCGGCTTCGCGCTCGACGTGCGCCCCACGGAAGGCGCGGCCTGGCTCGAACGCCACGGCGCGGCCTTCCGCCTGCACCGCCGTTACGACAACGAGTGGTGGCACTTCGAGTACCACCCCGACACGGTGCCGATGCGCTTGCCGCACCCCGGTGCCGCGGTGCTCAGAAACGCCGGGTGAACGGCATCGGCTTGCGCATCCGGACCAGCAGGAGCAGCGGGACGAGCACGTACCAGAGGTTGAAGGCCAGGAACTTGGCCGGGTTGCCCGTGCGCATCGCCGGGTCCCCGAAGAACTCCACGCCGAACACGACCACGCCGGTGAGCGTGACGATCATCGTCGCGTAGATCACGGCGAACAGCTGGATCCGGTTCTTGCCCAGCAGCAGGCAGACCACGAGCACGACGTAGAACGGCATGTACACGAACGCCGAGAGCCCCGTGACGATCCGCATCCAGTCCGGCGGGTGCATGAAGAGGATGTCGGCGTCGTGGGCGTACCAGTAGTTCGAGTTCACGAAGAAGTTGTCCGACGGGCGCGAGAAGTCGACCCCCACGGTCGGCAACAGGTCGCTGATGAGCGACGTGATCGTGAACGCGGCGAACACGATCGCGAAGAAGATGTCGATCCCGCGTCGGCGCAGCGGCAGGTTCATACGATGATCCTAAGCGGACGGGTTGCGCGGTCATCCGGCAAGTAGAGTGCGGGCATGAACGCGTTCCAGGTCTGCCTCTGCGTCTTCGCCGGTGTGTGTGCCCTGTGCTGGGTGCTTTCGGTGATCACGCGGGAGTACTCGTGGGTGGACCGGATCTGGTCCCTGGTGCCCGTGGCCTACGTCGCGATCTTCGCCGGCTTCGCGGGCTTCACCGATCCCCGGCTGGATGTGATGTTCGTCCTGGTCCTGCTGTGGGGCCTGCGGCTGACGTTCAACTTCGCCCGCAAGGGCGGCTACGCCCGCGGCGGCGAGGATTACCGGTGGGTGGTGCTGCGGGGGAAGATGGCGCCGTGGCAGTTCCAGGTGTTCAACTTCTTCTTCATCACGATCTACCAGAACCTGATTCTGCTGCTGATCACCTTGCCCGCGTGGACGGCGCTGTCGTACCGCTCGGCGTTTTCCGCGTGGGACGTGGTGGTTGCGGTGGTCTTCCTCGCGTGCCTGGTGGGGGAGACGGTGGCGGATCAGCAGCAGTGGAACTTCCACCAGTGGAAGAAGTCGGTGGCGTCGCCGGACCCGCGTTTCCTTTCGACCGGGCTGTTTCGGTTCTCGCGGCACCCGAACTTCTTTTTCGAGCAGGCCCAGTGGTGGCTGGTGTTCTTCTTCGGTGTGATCGCCTTCGGCGGCATTCCGTGGACGATCGCGGGTGCGGTGCTGCTGACGCTCCTGTTTGTCGGGTCGACGATCTTCACGGAGTCCATCACGCGGGGGCGGTATCCGGAGTACGCGGAGTACCAGAAGCGGACTTCGGCGGTGGTGCCGTGGTTCCCACGGCGCCGGGTGAGGGTGTGAGGCGGTCCTCGCAGGGCGGCTTGCGTTGGGCGTGCACCCCGAAGCTGGAGTGTGCAAGGAGGCTTCGGATCGGGGGCGGGGAGGGGCCTGGGTTCATGCGGCCCTGCGTTGGTACGACCTGTCGCGTTGGCGAGGTGGTGGTCGCTCGCCTGGGGCAGGGGTGGTGTCTCGCGTCGGGCAAGGGTGGTGGTCACTCGCTGCAGCTGGTCTCGGTGAGCCGCGAGCCCGGCATTCGAGCTCGGCAGCTCGTAGGGCATGCGGAGGTTACCGTCCTCAGTGGACACTTACCTCACGAAAGACGCCGGCACCCACCCGTCTGAGGTGCCCCATCGGCAGGACCGTCAGTGGCCAGCCCGGCTTCGGCGTCGGGCGCGCTGTATGGGCCAAAGGTGGCGGCGTACCCGGATCCGCGTTCATCGCGAAATGTCGCAGTCCCCACCCGGCCGTCCGTGAAAGGAATTGCCTCAGCGGTCGTAGAAGTTCGACGGTGGTTCGTTCCACTGCTGGGTCGGGGCGTCGGGCCCGGCGGACTTGCGCCGGTGGACCGTGCGGGCGTTGGCGGCCATGCTGTTGACCACGATCGCGATCACCAAGCCGATCACGAGGTTGATCGCGGCGGTGGCGTATTTGGCGCTGGAGTCGACGGTCAGCGTCAGCGGCAGCACCACGGCGATGAGCGTGACGAGCACCATGATCCAGCCGAAGAACTGGCTGGGCGCGGGCGTCGCCACGCTCAGCAGGTGCATGAGGCCCGTGGCGAGCAGGGCGGCGAGCGCGGCGAAGAGCGCGTAGGTCGTGGTGCTGGCGCTGCCCCAGGCGCCCTCGCCCTTGGGGGCGAGGATGGGCACGTCGAAGATGCCGCGGGCGATGAGCATGCCGACGATGGCGACCAGGGCCGCGACGACCGCGGTGGCGACGCCGCCCGCCCACAGGCGTGCGGCGTCGATGCCGGGGCGGGTGTTCTGGTCGTACGGGTTCTGTGCCATCACGGATCCCCTCCGATACCGAAGTCGCCGAAGCCGTCTCCCTCGATTGTCGTCCTAAGCGGGCTCGTTCGCTTGCTCGAGTTTTGCGACGCGGCGCAGCCGGAAGGACAGCACGACGAGCATGATCCCGTACAGCAGCGCGTAGATGCCGATGAGCAGCGCGATCCCGAACGCCCCCGCGATGGGGTGGATGAGCACCAGCACCCCGGCGATCACGGACACCGCGCCGGCCACGATGAGGAAGGCCTCGCCCGTGATCTGCTTGCGCAGGCGGATCGCGGCCACGATCTCGGCGACCCCGGTGACCACCGCCCACGCCCCGACGAGTGTCGCCAGCACGAGGATGGTCGCGCCGGGCCACACCAGCGCGAGCACCCCCGCGGCGAGCCCCAGCAGGCCCAGCAGTGCGTACATCAACCGGTGCGCGCCATCGCCCGGGCGGAACGCCTGCATGAACGCGCCCACGGCGTCGACGAGCGCGTAGACACCGAACACGAACGCCAGCGCCAGCACCGTGACCCCGGGCCAGATCAGCGCGATCACGCCGAACGCCACCGCCAGCACGCCACGCACGAGCACGAGCGGCCACGTCCGCCGCGGGTCCAGCACGAGACCGCCGATCGGAGCTGAGCTGTGTGCGGACATGGCTGCCTCCCGAGCATGATGCTGACCTGGGAAAACGTTAGCAGCGCGGCAAGATTCGGGCACCGTTGCGCTGTTCACCCGATCGGTGACGAAGTGTCCGAAGAGGACGTCAGAAGCTCACCGGAAGTGCCGCCAGCCGCCAGGTGCCGGGGTCGGATGCGCGTTGCACGTCGCCCAGGCGCAGCGCGGGGAAACGCTCCAGCAAGCCCCGCAACGCCACCTCCGTCTCCACCCGCGCGAGCGCCGCGCCGAGGCAGAAGTGCGGCCCGTACGCGAAGCCGAGGTGCCCGCCCTCGGTGCGGCGCACGTCGAACCGATCGGGATCGGTGAACACGCGCGGGTCGCGGTTGGCCGACGCGATCGCCGCCGACACCGGCTCGCCCGCGCGGATCGCGACGCCGTGCAGAGTCACGTCCTCGGTGGCCGGCCGGGGGATCGTCAGCAGCTGCGGTCCACACCAGCGCAGCAGCTCGTCGACGGCCGTCGGCCACAGCTCGGGCTCCGCGCGCAGCACCGCGAGCTGCTCGGGATGGGTGAGCAGCGCCACGATCGCGTTGGCGATGAGGTTCGCCGGCGTCTGCCCGGCGAGCACGAGCTGCCACACGAGCGTGACGAGCTCGGGTTCGGTCAGCCCTTCCGTGCCGGCGAGCAGTTCGAGGAACGCGCTCGCCGGCGGGGTGGTCAGCCCGCGCGCGCCGTCGATGATGCCGGGCACCGCGGCGGCGAAGCTCTCGCCCGAGCCCGCCACGACGTTCTGGCCGTATTCGTGCCAGCGCGGCCGATCCGCCGCCGGCACGCCCACGAGCTCGCAGATCACCTCCATCGGCAACGGCTTCGCGAAGCCGGCCAGCAGGTCCGGCTCATCGGCCGGCAGCTCGTCGAGCAGCCGCCGCACGATCGCCTCGATCCGCGGCCGGAAGTCCGCCGCCCGCCGCGCCGTGAACGCGGGCGACACGAGCCCGCGCAGCCGCCGGTGCTCGGCGCCCTCCATCTCCTGCATGGTCCGCAGGTATGGCCGGCAGTGTTCGGGCACGTCGAGGTGCTGGTAACTGCCGGGGCCGAGCGCGAAACGCGGGTCGGTGAGCATCGCGCGGGCGTCGGCCAGGCGCGTGAGCACCCACAACGGGCCGAAGCCGGGGCCGACGAGCTTGGCCACGGGGCCGTGCTCGCGGGCGGCGCCGTAGACGGCGAACGGGTCGCGGTGCGCCGCGGGGTCGGTCAGGTCGATCTCGGGCACGTCGGTCACGAGCGGCTCCTCAGGTCGGTCCGATTTGAAATGACCAAATCAGATGGTCTCATCATATGTACACCGACGCTATCGTGACCAGCACGGGAGCACGAGGAGGACGATGGACCGGCCGACCAGGGCGCAGGCTCAGGAGCGCAACCGCGCGAAGGTGCTCGCCGCAGCGCGCGACGAGTTCACCGAGCGCGGCTTCCGCGAAGCGAAGATCGACGTGATCGCCGAACGCGCCGAGCTCACCCGCGGCGCCGTCTACTCCAACTTCCCCGGCAAGCGCGCGCTGTACTTCGCCGTGCTCGCCGAAGAGGCGGAACGGCTGGCCGCCGAGCCGCCGAACACGGACCCGGGCCTCACCACCGCCGAAGCCCTGGGTGCGCTCGCCCGGACCTGGGTCGCGCGCCTGCCGCTGGCCACCGATCCCGGCTCGCGCCTCGGTGTGGACCTCGGCCCCGAAATCCTCGCCGACGAGCTCACCCACCGCCCGTATGCCCAGTTGCTGCGCTTCGAAGCCGTGGTCCTCGGCCTGGCGCTGGAACGGCTCGCGCCGTCCGCCGGTCGCCTGGTGCGCGTCGCCGAACTCGCGCTCACGACGCTGCACGGCGCCACCGGCCTCGCCGCCGCCGCGCCCGGGTTCGGCGAGCCGTTCAACGTCGTGCGCGCGTGCGAGGCAGTGCCCGCGCTCGGTTTGGCCGACTCCTGGCCGGCCGTGCCGCCGATCGTCGCCCACGCCCAGGTGGTGGACGAACCGTGGGTGCCACCGGCCGCGTTCGACTCACTGCGCGCCGAGCCGGCCGACCTCTCCGGCGACGGTGTGGTCGCGATCCTGGGGCTGCACCGGCTTTCCGCGGCCGAGGAAGCCGTCCGCGCCGCGGCGCCGGGCGCGGCGGTCACGGTCGCCGTGGTCACCGGTTCGGCGCCGGAGCTGGCGCCGCTCACGCACCTGGCGCTGGCCGAGCTGCGCGGGTTCCTGCGTCAGGCTTTCCCGGCGTCGACCTGGCCCCGGCTTCAGGTCCTGCGCGACGACACGGGCGCCGTCGCCTCGGCGGCCGGGGTCTCGGCGGTGAGCGACGCGACGGAAACGGCCGTGCGGTTGGCATCCGGGCGGATCGTGCGCCGGGCCGAGGGCTTCGGCGCCTGCCACGCGGCGGCCACGCGCTAGGGCCTGTCCCCAAAGCCAGATGAGCAGTGTGGCCAGATCGATCATGCTCCGGTAGGAGGCGGCGGTCTTGTCGAACCGGGTCGCGATGGCACGGAACTGCTTGAG
>NZ_JBSGDT010000024.1:0-119517 GCF_053602515.1 Amycolatopsis sp. NPDC004368
AGCAACGGCTCGACCACCTGCCACTGCTCGTCAGTCAACTCATGCCTACGCACCACAACCCAAGATCAAAGCAGGTCGCACCGCCCACTTTGAGGACAGGCCCTAGCGGGCGCTCCGGAACGGCAGAGACCTGTACCAGATCTGGCCGATGATCGAGCCCACTTCCTGGATGCGCTCCGGCCTCGGGGTCACCGGCAGCAGTCCGATGTGGACGTAGGCCATCTGCTCGATCAGCGACCCCAGTGCCTCGGCGTGGAGCTCGTAGTCGGTTTCCTCGATGACGCCGCTCTCGTGCAGCCGGCGCAGCCAGCATTCGGTGCGGTGCACGAAGCCCGACCGCACCTGGAGCCACAGGCGCAGGAAACCCTCGTTCTCGCTGGCGGCCGCGGCTTCGCGCATCACGCGCAGGAGGTGGCGGTTGCGGGCGTAGGAGTGCAGGTACGCGATGGTCTGCTCCACGAGGTGGTGCTGCTCGTCCCCGGAGCGCGGGGCGGTGGCCGAGGCCGCCGCGAGTTCTTCCAGGGCCGGCTGCAGCGCGGCCAGGAAGATGTCGTCCAGGCTGGTGAAGTGGCGGTAGAAGTTGCCCTGCGCGGTGTCGGCGCGGTTGGTGATGTCCGAGACGCGCGTGCGGGTGTAGCCGTACTCCGAGAAGCACGCCGTGGCCGCCTGCACGAGCTTGTCCCGGGTCTGGGCGCCGCGCTTGTTCGGCCGTTTGTCGACGGCGTCGGGTTGCAGCGCGGCGATCAGCTCGCGCACGCGCACGCGCGCGGCCTCCGCCCGGTCCTCGCCGGTCGTCTCCTGCGCTGTCCTGCTCATGCTCTGCTCACCCAACCGGTCATTCGCGTCCGCCGAACCTACCGTGCACCAGCGCCAGCAGTTCGGGCAGCGCGCCGTCGGCGCCGGTGTGCGCCGCCGCCCATTCAGCGCGCCTCGGTGTCGCCGTCGCCCTGCCAGTCGGCCAGCGAAGCGCCGAACGCCTCCGGTGCCTCGGTGAGCGCCCTTGACCGAAGCGCACGCCATTCGCGCCAATCGTCCGCCGTCAGCACCCGGATGTCGGTCACGACGCCCACGATCGCGCCCGGGGCCGCCGCTCGGCAAGGAAATTCCGCCCGTCGACGGTGTCGGCCAGGAACGGTTCTTGCCCGTTCCTCTCGATCACCGGCCCGTGGTCTTCACCTTTTCCGGCGGCCGGCGCAGAGTTCCGTCAAGTGCGCCGCTTGATCGACTTCCCGCCAGCTGACTGTATAACGCCCTATACCGCGCCCCACGGCTCAGCGGACCTCGGAGGCGGCCTCGGGGGCGCTGCCGAGCGTGATGAACGTCTTCGTGCCCACCACGCCGCCCGACACGCGGATCGCGTCGATGACCTGCCGCAGGTGGGTCACGTCCTTCGCGCGGATGTGGCACAGCGCGTCCGGGTCGCCGGCGATGAGGTACACCGCCTGCACCTCGGGCAGGTCGCGCGCGAGCCGTTCGATGTCCGGCGGCCGGGTGCGGCCGGTGTAGCGCAGCTCGGTGAACGCCTCGATGTTCCAGCCCAGCTTCGTGTAGTCGATCTGCGCGGTGAAGCCGGTGATGACGCCGGCGGCCTGCAGCCGGTCGACGCGGCGCTTCACCGCGGGCAGCGAGAGCCCGACTTGTGCCGCCATGTCCGCGTACGACCGGCGCCCGTCGAGGCGCAGGAACTCGACGAGGCGCAGGTCGATGTCGTCGACGCCCGCCATGTCGCCTCCAGGCAAGAATTTAAGGTCGATACCAGGTCCACGTTACATAGTTGCGTCATCGTGGCCAGGCCGCGTACCGATCTTGCGCCGTGAGAGGCTGAGGTTTCTCCTGTGTCCCGCCCCACCCGGTCTCCCGCCCTCGAGAGGAGCGCTCACGTGCTCACCGATCCGGTTTCGCTGGACGACAAGTACGTCGCCGACCACGGGCGAGCGCTGATCTCGGGCGTCCAGGCGCTCGTGCGGCTGACGCTCGAGCAGCGCCGCCTCGACGAGGCCCGTGGCCTCGACACGCGCGTGTTCGTCTCCGGCTACCAGGGCTCCCCGCTCGGCGGGCTCGACCAGGAGCTGGCGCGCGCGAAGAAGTACCTCGACCCGGCCGGGGTCGTGTTCAAGCCGGGTGTCAACGAGGAGCTGGCCGCGACCGCGGTCGCCGGCACGCAGCTGCTCGGCAACGTCCCCGGCCGCCGCCACGCCGGCGTCACCGGCTTCTGGTACGGGAAGAACCCGGGTCTCGACCGCGCGGCCGACGCGATCCGCCACGGCACGCTGGCGGGCACGGCCTCGCTCGGCGGCGCGGTGGCGTGGATCGGCGACGACCCGGCGTGCAAGTCCTCGACCGTGCCCAGCTCGTGCGAGCCGATGGCGCAGAGCCTGGCGATGCCGCTGCTCGCGCCGGGCAGCGTCGCCGAGATCATCGAGTTCGGCCTGCACGCGGTCGCGCTCTCGCGCGCGAGCGGGCTGTGGACCGGGCTGAAGATCGTCGCGGACATCGCCGATGCCTCGGCCACCGTCGACATGGACGCGCTGACCCACGGCATCCCGATGCCGCCGGAGACCATCCGGCCCACCGGGCGCGCGCTGGTCGGCGCGCCGGCGCTCGACGCCGAGCACGACATGTACACCCGCCGCCTCGACCTGGCCCGCGCGTACGCCCGCGCAACCGGCCTCAACCGCGTCACGTTCTCCGCCCGCGCGGCCAAGCTCGGCGTGCTCGCGTCAGGTACCGGCTACGCCGTCCTGCTGCGCGCGCTGCAGGACCTGGGTCTCGACGAAGCCGCGATGGAGGCCGCCGGCCTGCGCCTGATCCGCCTGGCCATGCCCTACCCGGTCGACGCCGACGCGCTGGCCGAGCTCAGCGAGGGCCTCGACGAGGTGCTCGTGGTCGAGGACAAGGTGCCGTTCCTCGAAGGCCACCTCAAGGAAGCCCTCTACCGCCGCCCGGGCGCGCCGAACGTCGTCGGCCGCTTCGCCGAGAACGGCCGGCCGCTGCTCACCGGCCGGGGCCAGCTCGTGGCCGAGGACGTGGCGAATGCGCTGGTCGCGCGCATCGAGACCGTCGTCGGCCCGGATCGGCTGCCCCGCTCGGCGGCCACGCACCTCGCGGCGATCACCCCGCCGCGCCCGCCGCGCATCGCGCTGCCGACGGCGACCGCGCCGCGCACCCCGTTCTTCTGCTCGGGCTGCCCGCACAACGTCTCCACGCGCACGGCCGACGGCACGCTCGTCGGCGTCGGCATCGGCTGCCACGCCATGGTCGCGATCGACGGCGCGGGCCGCGGCGACCAGATCGGCATCACGCAGATGGGCGGCGAGGGAGCGCAGTGGCTCGGTCTCGCGCCGTTCACCGACGACCGGCACTTCGTGCAGAACCTGGGCGACGGCACGTTCCACCACTCCGGCTCGCTCGCGATCCGCGCCGCCGTGGCCGGCGGCGTGACCATGACGTACAAGCTGCTCTACAACGACGCCGTGGCGATGACCGGCGGCCAGCGCGCCGAGGGCCGTCTCGACGTCCCGTCGATCACGCGCCTGCTGGCCGTGGAGGGCGTGCGGCGGATCGTGATCACCACCGAGAGCACCGCCGACTACCGCGGGATCACGCTCGATCCGATCGCGTCGGTGCGCCACCGCGACGACTTCGCCGACGTTGAGGCCGAACTCGCGGCCACCGAGGGCGTCACCGTGCTGATCCACGACGATCGGTGCGCGGCCGAGGAACGCCGGCTGCGCAAGCGCGGTCAGCTGCCGACGCCGGCCGAGCGCGTGGTGGTCAACGAGCGCGTGTGCGAGGGCTGCGGCGACTGCGGTGACGTGTCCACCTGCCTGTCGGTGCGGCCGGTCGAGACGGAGTTCGGCGCCAAGACGCGCATCCACCAGTCGTCGTGCAACAGCGACTTCACCTGCCTCAAGGGCGACTGCCCGTCGTTCCTGCTCGTGACGCCGGGCACGAAGAAGCCGCGCCGCGACGTACCGGAACTGCCGGTGGCACTGGCGGAACCGGCCGCACGGCTGTCCGAAGTGGACACTGTACTGATGCGGATGCCCGGCATCGGCGGCACGGGCGTGGTCACGATCTCCGCGGTGCTGCAGATGGCCGCGCACCTCGACGGCCGCTTCGCCGCGGGCCTGGAGCAGACCGGTCTCGCGCAGAAGGGCGGCCCGGTCGTCTCCGACATCCGGATCTCGAAGACGCCGGTCACCGGCTCGCTGCGCGCCTCGCGGGCGACCGCCGACGTGCTCGTGGGCTTCGACCTGCTGGGCGCGGCCGACGCGGCCAACCTCGCCACCGCGCGGGCGGACCACACCGTCGCCGTGATCAACACGGCGCTCGTGCCCACGGCCGCGATGGTCACCCACCGCGTGGTGCTGCCCGGCTCACCCGACGACGCGCTGGAGAAGATCGCCGCCGCGACCCGCGACCTCGTCGCCCTCGACGCGATCGAGCTGGCCGAGGCACTCTTCGGCGACCACATGCCGGCCAACATGCTGCTCATCGGCGCCGCCTACCAGCACGGCGTGGTGCCGATCTCGGCCGACGCGATCGAGGCCGCGATCCGCCTCAACGGCACCGCCGTGGACAAGACACTCGCGGCGTTCCGCTGGGGCCGCGCCGCGGTCGTCGACCCGGCCGCGGTGCGTGCCGCCGCCATCGCACCGCCCGTCGCCGCGGTCGCGGTGGACGCCGTGGCCGCGACCATCGCCGCCGGCGACCTCGAGCAGGTGCTGTCGCCGCGCGTCGCGGACCTGATCGGCTTCCAGGACGAGACCCTGGCGCGGCGCTACGCCGCGCAGGTCCGCTCTCTTGCCGCCGAGGCCACCGAACGCACCGACGCCGACACCGGCGCCCGCATCGCTGCCGCCTACGCGCGTGGCCTGCACAAGCTGTTGGCCTACAAGGACGAGTACGAGGTCGCCCGCCTGCACCTCGACCCGGTCGAAAAGGCCCGCCGCGAAGCCGAATTCGGCGCCGACGCGGATGTCGCCGTGCTGCTGCACCCGCCCGTGCTGCGTGCGATGGGCATGAAGCGCAAGATCCGCCTGCGCGGCCGCACGGCCACGGTGGCCTTCCGCGCCCTGCGGGGGGCCCGCCGGGTGCGGGGCACGCGGGCGGATGTGTTCGGCTACGCGCGGGTGCGCCGCGTCGAGCGTGCGCTGCCGGGGGAGTACCAGCACTTCGTGGAGCGCGGCCTCGCCCACCTCACGCCGAAGACCGCCGAGGCGTTCGTGGAGCTCGCCGCACTGCCCGATGTGGTGCGGGGCTACGAGGACATCAAGCTGGCGAACGTGGAGACGTTCCGCACCCGCGCGGCGGAACTGCTGGCGACGATCACGGCCTGAGGGTTCCGGGGCTCGGGTCGATCGTGGACTCGAGCCCCGCCGCCGTTCGCTTGCCGCCCCTCACTCCAACGCCACGATGTCCCGCCCCGTGCGGTCCGGCGCGATCGCCGAGAACACGATTCCCGCCAACGGCCCCAGAATCCCCAGCGCCAACGCCAGCGGAATCCCGCCACCCGCCAATGTCAGCGCGAACAGCGGATACACCCCGGCCCCCAGCCCGCGGCCGACGTAGTAGCTGCTGTTCGCGCCCGTCGAGCGGATGCGGGTCGGGTAGTACTCCGACATCCACACACCCAGCACGCCGAACCCGCCGCACGCCGCGGCCGACCACATCAGTGCCCAGAAGGTCGTGGAGCTCCAGAAAGACGCGCCGACGTGGTCGGTGCCCGAGAGCACCTGCGCCAGGAACCACGCGAAGCCCACGACGCCGAACACACACGCGGCCAGGAACGCGTACTTGCGCCGGATCGCGTCGGACAGCACCCCGGTCACCGAGTAGGCGGCGATGGTGAACACGTAGCCGATCAGCACGATCCCGCTCGCCGTGCCCAGCGGCAGGTGCTGCACCTTGAGCAGGTACGTCGACAAATACACACCGACGGAGTTGGTCGTGAGGAACATGGCCGTCGACAGCACCATGAAGATCACGCTGCCGTACACCACCTTCGAGCGGAACACGTCCAGCAGCGGCACCCGCGTGCGGCGCAATTCCGGTGGCACGGTGCCCTCGCGCAGCCGGCGCTGGTACTCCAGCCAGTGGCGCGACTCAGGCAGCAGCCGGAAGGCCGCGAGCCCGATCACCACGCTCACCGCGCCGATCACGACATAACCGGTGCGCCAGCCGAGATCCTTGCCGAACCAGGTGAGGCAGGCGTAGAGCACGCCGACGGTGAGGATCTCGCCGAGGAAGTACATCGACTGGATCAGCCCGCCCATGCTGCCGCGGCGGGTGGTTTTCCAGCACTCGGTGAACATCGAGAACGACAGGCCGAACAGCCCGCCCATGCCGAGCCCGGCCAGCAGCCGGGTGACGAGGAACGTGCCGAAGTTCGGCGCCAGTCCGCCGAGCACGGCGGCGACGCCGAACGCGAGCACGGAGATCGCGTACGTGCGCCGCCGCCCGAGCGTGTCGCCGAGCCAGCCGAACAGGAACCCGCCGGCGATCGAGGCGAAGCCCTGGAACGTCGCCACGCTGACCAGCGCCACCGTGGACACGTGCAGGGAACCGGACAGGTAGGTGAGCGGATAACCGACGAGGTTGATCTCGGCGCCGTCGAACAGCGAGCCGAGGAACGCGAACACGAGGATGAACCGCAGCTCGCGGCGGCTCCCGGTGCGCGGTGCTGCCTCTGCTGACACAGCGGTCATTGGTGTGCCTTCCGAAGCGGAGCGAAACGGTGGGGGAGGGGAGCTTGGGTTGGGGAGGGAGATGGAGTGAGAGTGGGAGGGGAGGGAACTCAGAGCACCTTGCCGAGACCGGCGTGGGCGAGGGCGGCGGCGACCTCGTCGTCGGCTTCCGGCGCCAGCGGCAGCAGGGGCGAACGCACGTAGGCGTTGGGGATCACGCCGCGCTGCACCAGGCCCAGCTTGAGCGCGACGCTGCCTTCCATGTGCGAACCGCGGTGGTACACGGCCTTGGTCAGCGGCAGCAGCCGGTCGTGCACGGCGCGGGCGGCGGCGTAGTCACGGCGCTTGCCGGCCTGCAGCAGCTCCCACATGCCCTCGGGCGCGAGCGCGCCGTAGCCGACGAGCGCGCCGTCGACGTCGAACATGGTGTGCAGCAGGTACTCGTCGTGGCAGGTGAGGATCTGCAGGTCCGGGAACTCCTTGCGCAGCACCGGGACCTCGGTGTCCCAGCGGCGCATGTTGCGCACACCGTTCTTGATCGCGAACACCGAGTCGAGCTCGGCGATCTTGAGCTGCTCGGTGAGGTCGTAGCTGGCTTTGGTCACGTCGGGGTACTGGAACAGGATCTGCGGCAGGCCCGAGATCTCGCCGACGATGCGGTAGCGGTCGGCCGCGGCACCGGGCTGGAACCCGAAGCGCAGCCAGCTGTGCGCGGGGTAGAGCAGCACGCCCGCCGCGCCGGCCTCGCCGTAGCGCTTGGCCTCTTCGCCCGCGACGCGGCTGCCGTCGCTGATCACGCCGGTGATGATGGGCTGCTTGCCCTCCACGGCGTCGACCAGGGTTTTCACCACGGCACCGCGCTCGGCCTCGGTCATGCTCGCGCCCTCGCCGGCGTGGCCGTTGCACACGATGCCCTTCACGCCCGGCAGGCCGGCGAGCCAGCGCCCGTGCACCGCCAGGGCCTCGTGGTCGACGTCGCCGCTCTCGGTGAACGGGGTGACGCAGGCCGGGACGAGGCCGCGCAGATCCAGAGACTTCATGACACTCCCTTGGCTCAGGCTGTGCAATCGATGAGGGAATCGGTTGCACAACGGTAGGCTGCGGGTTGTACGAGAGTCAAGGAGCGGCATGAGTGAAGGAACACCGGACGGGGTCCGCCCGACGATCAGCGACGTCGCCTCGGCGGCCGGTGTCAGCAAGTCGACGGTGTCGCGCGCGCTCAACCCCGAGCACCGGTTCTTCCGCAGCCCCTCGGCCGCGCGGATCCGCGAGATCGCCGAAGGCGTGGGATACGAGCCGAACCCGGTCGCGGCCAACCTGCGGCGGCGGCAGACCAACACGTTCGGCGTGCTCGTGCCCCGGCTCACCGACACGGTGATGGCGATGTTCTACGAGGAGGTCGCCTCGGTGTGCACGCGCCGCGGCTACCACGCGCTGGTCGCGACCTCGCACGACGAGCCGGAGCTCGAACGCGAGAACGGCCGGATGCTGCTCGGCCGACGCGTCGACGGGCTGATCCTCACCACCGCGCGCACCGAGGGTGGGTTCTGCCAGGAACTGCTGGACCGCGGGGTTCCGCATGTGCTCGCGATGCGCACGTTCGGCGACAGCGCCGCGGCGGTGGGCGACGATCGGCTGGGTGGCTACCTCGCCACCCGGCACCTGTTCGACCTCGGGCACCGCCGCATCGCGCTGGTCGCGGGCCCGGCCTACGCGTCGAGCGCGCTCGGGCGCCGGGCCGGGTACGAGGACGCGCTGCGTGAGGCCGGCCTGCCCGCGGTCGTGCTGCCCTCCACGTTCAGCATGGAAAGCGGCGAGGACGCGGGCCGGGCGCTGCTCGCCCTGGACCCGCGCCCGACGGCCGTCTTCGCGGTGAACGACAACACCGCCGTCGGCCTGCTCTCGGCCGTGCAGCGTGCCGGGGTGCGGGTGCCGGACGAGCTGTCCGTGGTGGGGTACAACGACATTCCGCTCGCCGCGCGCCTGCCGGTGCCGCTCACCACGATCCGCGTGCCGTTCTCGGAGATCGCCGGCGCGGCCGTCGACCTGCTGATCGACGCGGGTGCCGGGGTGCCGGCGACCACGCGCCGGTTCGCGCCGACGTTGATCCCGCGGGGGACCACGCTGCGCGTGGGGTGAGCCGGGTCCCGTCCGTCCACAGGGGGCTCGATCGTGCGGAACCGGTGCGGGGTTGTTGCAGAGCCATGACACGACGAGGGCCCGCAGCGGACGAAGCGCGGGCAGTCTCGACAGGGTGAACAACCGAGTGCTGAGCATCGCCTGGCGGCTGACGGCCGCCGCTCTGCTGGTCGTCGCCGTCGGGCTGACGTACGTGCTGCTGGTCCGCACGGAGTCCGGTCAGGAAGCCGACCAGCGGATCCTGGAGACGTTCGACCCGTCGTTCACCCGTGCGTCGGGCGAGGTGCCGCTGCCGCTGGAGGTCCCGGTGCCGGCGCTGTTCGCCCTCGCGCTCGTGCTGGTCGTGGTGATCGGCCTGGCGCGCCGCGCGCACCGGCGCACGGCGGCGGCCGTCGGGCTGATGGTGGTGGTCGCGGGTTTCGCGCAGCTGCTCAAGGCCGCGCTGGAGCGGCCGAACCTCGCCGAGCGCATCCATTCCACCAGCAACAGCTTCCCGAGCGGACACGTGACGGTGGCCGCGATGAGCGTGTTCGCGCTGCTGCTCGTGCTGCCCCGTGCGGCGCGGTTCGTGGCGGCGCCGCTCGGGCTGTCCTGGATCGTCGCGGTGGGGGTGTCGACGCTGACCGTGGGCTGGCACCGCCCCAGCGACTGCCTCGGTGGGTTCTTCCTGGCCGCCGCCGGCTACGCGCTGGCCTCGGCGTGCGCCCTCGAGCGCCGCCCGCAGCGCCTGCCCGCCGATGCCACGACCGTGGTCCTCACCGCGCCGCCGGGGCACCAGGATCGCGCGCGGTTCTCCGTGCCCGGCTGAGGAACCGGCGCGCGGTGGTGACGATCGGGCCGCGACGGAGAACGCGAATCGTGAAAACAAATCGGCCGCACCCTCGAAGGCGGGGACAGCGAGCCCTCTCCGGACACGAGAGGTTCGTGATGGATGAGGTGACCGTGCGGGATTCGGGCCAGGTGTAACTGATCGGCATCGGTGAGGGCGACGCTCGCGGGCCGCACCCATCGAGGCACTGCACGAACGCCGAGTACCTAATTGCGTGGCCGGTGGGAGCGGGTTCGTGCTACGACTTTCGTTCCCGCCGAAAGGACGCTCATGCCCGTTTCCGCGCCGCACCTCGAATTCCTCGACTCCGTGCTCCCGGAGATCCGCCGTGACGCGCGGGTGGCCGGGGTGGCCGTCACGGGTTCGATCGCCCACGGTGAGCCCGACGAATACTCCGATGTGGACATCGTCGTGGCCGTCGACGACCGCGCGTTCGATGCGGTGACGGCCGAGCGGTTCGCGTTGATCGGCTCGTGGGTCGAGCTCCTCGCGGCCTTCACCGGTGAGCACGTCGGCGAACCGAGGCTGATCATCACCCTCACCGGGCCGCCACTGCTGCACGTGGACTTCAAGTTCGTGCGCCTGAGCGACTTCGGCGAGCGCACGAGCGACCCGAAGATCCTGTGGGAACGCGACGGCGCGCTGACCGCGGCCCTCGCCGCGCGACCCGCCGAGCGGGTACCGCTGGACGAGCAGTGGCTCGAGGACCGCTTCTGGGTCTGGGTCCACTACGCGGCCACCAAACTCGGGCGCGGTGAGCTGTACGACGTGCTCGGGTTCCTGGCGTTCCTGCGCGAAACCGTGCTGGGGCCGCTCATCGCCGCCCGCCGCGGCTTCTCGCCCCGCGGGGTGCGGCGCCTGGAGTTCCTCGCATCGGAGGAAGCCCGCGCGCTGCGGGCGACCGTGTGCGGTTACGACGCCGAGCAGGCCGGTGCCGCGGTGCTGGCGAGCGTGCAGCTGTACCGGCGCTGGCGCGGCGACGTCGAGCGGCGGCAGCGGGCGGAGGAGGCCGCGGTGGGGTATCTCGCCGAGGTGCTGGCGGCCGGCAGGTAGCGGACAACCTCGGGAGGGCTCCCGCGCGCCGCGGTTACCGATCCGGCGATCCGGCGGAAGGAGTGGCGGGGTGCGGGTCGCGCGGTGGGTGATGGCGGTGCAGGCCGTGGCGTCGGCCGGGATCTGGGTGGTGCAGCTGCTCACGGTGCGGGCGCGGCTCGACCACGGCCAGGACGTGCCGGGGGCGGGGTGGCTCGTCCTGGTGCTGAACCCGGTGATCGCGGTGCTCGTCGGGGTCGCCGCCGTGTTCCTGCCGCGGGAGTGGGCCGTCACGCTGGCGGTGGCCATGGAAGTGGTCGGCGTGGTGTGCGCGCTGATCAGCGTCATCACCGGCTACGACCAGGCCGTGGTGGCGATCTGGCTGGCCATCGATGTGATCACGCTGGTCGTGCGCCGGCGGCCGGCTGTCGTCTGAGGGGGAGGAGCCCGCCGTGTCCCGTCTGCGTCCGGTTGCCGTGGCCGTCGCTGTCGTGCTGTTCGCTGCCGGCTGTGCGGGTCCGCCGCCGGAGCAGTGCGACGAATTCCTGTGCGAGACCGTCGGTTACAGGCCGAGCACCGGGACCCAGATCGAGAACGGGTTCGTGGCCGTGCTCGGTGCCTTCGGCGTGGTGCCCATCGTGCCCCGCAGCGCCAACGGGCCGGCGCGCCGCACCGTCGGCGAATAGCGTCACGGCCAGGTGGCCGCGCCGCCGCGGCGGCCGCGCACGGCCTTGCCCGTGCCCGGGGGGTAGCCGTGCCTGGCGAGGCGGACTTCGGCCAGCTCGTCGGCGCTGCCGAGGGTGAGGAAGAGACCCAGGACGAGCGCCATGAGCAGGCCGAGCGCCACCAGGCCGGCCGGCAGGGGCGTCAGGAAGACCAGCAGCAGGAACCCGGCGACGAGCCACGGCAGCGCCTCGACCACCACGCGGAACGCGAACCGCAGCACCCACGTCGGCGCGGTCGCGTCGTGCAGGACCCAGGGGCGGTAGCGGTCGGGCAGCCGGGCGCCGTAGACGTAGCGCAGCCACCGGATCGGACCTGGTCGTGGGCTGACCATGACCCCAGTGTGCGCCGGTCGGCGCGGGGAAGCACCCGGCCACGCAGGGTGTTCGTCCGCCGGCACTTCCGCTACGAAGCTTGTCACGCCCGCTAACTAGCATTACGTTACTAACAAATCGCTAGTTAGGAGCCAGTGTGGGCTGCAACGAGCACCCGGACCCCCGGTGGGTCCGGCCGGGACCGCACCGCGTGGTCACGGGCGAAGTCGACGAGTGGGCGACCGCGGACGGGCAGCGGGTCGCCGTTTTCGAGCGGAAACCAGATCATTCCGGGGAAAAGCCGGTGATCGTCCTGTGCCACGGGCTGGGCGGGAGCCACCGCGGCTACGCGGGCCTGGGTCACCACCTCGCCTCGCACGGGTACGAGGTGTTGCACCCGCAGTTCCGCGACGCCTTCGAGATCGCGGGAACGGAGCTCGGGCTGTCCGGTGTGGACGAACAGTCCTGGGTCGCCGATCCCGTGGCGAGACAACGGATGCACGCCCTGCTGTTCGATCCGGAACACTGGCTGTCGCGAGTGGACCGGGTGCATGCGGTGCTCGACGCACTCGCGGACAGGACCGACCGCGTGCTCGTCGCGGGACACTCGTTCGGCGCCTACACCGCGCAGCTGCTGCTGGGCACGCGGCTGACCGGGCACGAAAGCCTCGCACACCCCGCCGTGGCGGGCGGAATCCTGTTGTCACCGCAGGGAAGTGGCGACCGCGGGCTGACGCCGGACTCGTGGCGCGAGGTCGAGCTGCCCCTGCTGGTCGTCACCGGGACCCGCGACTTCGGCGCCGGCGGTGAGGGTGTCGAGTGGCGCCGCGAGCCCTACGACCGGGCGCGGTCACGCTCCAAGCACCTCGCCGTGGTCCACGACGGCGACCACCAGCTCGGCGGAATTCCCGGCCACGGCACCGAAAACAGCCCGGTCGCCGCCGCGATCGCCGCGGTCGCCACGGCGTTCGCCGACCGGGTGCGCGGCGACGAGGTCGCGGGTGAATGGCTCGCGACCGGTCCGTTCCCGAAGATCCTCGCGCACACCCACCAGGAGGAGGCCGCATGTCCGACGTCGTGATCAGCGCGACGGCCGTGGAGCGGACGTTCGTTTCCCGTGGCCACGCGGTCCACGCGCTGGGCCCGGTCGACCTGACCGTCGAAAGAGGACAGTTCGTCGCCATCGTCGGCCCGTCCGGCTGCGGGAAGTCGACGCTGCTGCGCATCGTCGCAGGGCTGGCCGCGCCCTCGGCCGGCGAGATCGTGATCGACCGCGCCGACACGGACTCGCCGCTGTGCTCGATGGTCTTCCAGGACTACGGCATCTTCCCCTGGAAGACCGTGCTCGCCAACGTGCGCCTGCCGCTCGACATCGCGGGCGTCGCGCGGCCCCGGGCCAATGAGGTGGCGCGCGACTGGATCGATCGCGCGGGCGTGGCCGGCTTCGAGTCCGCCTACCCGGCCACGCTGTCCGGCGGCATGCGCCAGCGGGTGGCGCTGGCGCGGGCGTTCGTGGCCAACCCCGAGATCCTGCTGATGGACGAGCCGTTCGCCGCGCTCGACGCGCAGCTGCGCCTGGTTCTGCAGCAGGAGCTGCTGCGGGTGTGGGAGGCGCACCGGCGCACGATCCTGTTCGTCACGCACGCCATCGACGAGGCCCTGCTGCTGGCGGACCGCGTCGTCGTGATGTCGTCGCGGCCGGGCCGCGTCCTCGACGACATCGAGGTGCCGTTCGCCCGGCCGCGCACGCGCGCCGCGCGCTCGGAAGCGGAGTTCGGCGCCCTCGAAGACCACATCTGGCGACTCCTGAAAGGCGAGGTGGAAGAACGTGAGCACGCTCATGACGTCGCGTGACCGGCTGCCCGGTCGCGAGCTCGTGCGGCGCACCCCCGGCGCCGCCGAGCTGGCACCGCAGCGCCACGCCCGGCGCCGCCGCGCGCTCACCCTCACCCTGGCCTGGGCCACGCCGATCGTCATCGTCGTGGTGTGGGAGCTGACCGCCCGCCTCGGCGTCCTCGACACGCGCTTCTTCCCGGCCCCCAGCGTGATCTGGCAGGCGGGCGTGAAGTCCTTCGAGGACGGCACGATGACCGACGCCACGCTCGACACCGTCCGCAAGCTGCTGATCGGCTACGGCACCGGCGTCGTCGCAGGTGTGGCACTGGGTGTCCTCCTGGGACTGTCGTGGCTCGTCCGGGCCGCGCTGGAACACACGCTCGTCGCGCTGTACACGCTGCCGAAACTCGCGCTGTTCCCGGTGTTCCTGCTCGTGTTCGGCCTCGGGTCGCTGCCGCAGATCGTGCTGGTCGGCGTGTCGGTGTTCTTCATCGTCGTGCTCGCGTCCACCACCGCCGTGCTCTCGGTCGAGCAGGGCTACCGCGACGCCGCCGCCGTGCTCGGCGCGAAACGCACGCAGCTGCTGCGCCACGTGATCCTCCCCGCCGCGCTGCCCGCCATCGCGACGTCCATCCGGCTCACCGCCGGCATCGCGATCCTCGTGATCGTCGGCATCGAGATGGTGTCGGGCGACAGCGGCCTCGGGTACCTGATCTTCCAGCGTTCCCAGGTGTTCGACCCCGCCACGATGTACGCGGGTGTGATCATCGCCGGCGTGATCGGCGTGGCCTTCACCGGTCTCGTCACCCTCGCGCTCAAGTTCGCCGTCCCCCAGCAGCGGCCGCGCCTGCGCCGGTCCTGAGTCCCACCCCGTCTCCCCACCCCTTCCTCAGGAGAGCCATGTCCAGAACCACCCGGGTCCTCTGCGCCACCGCCGTCACGGCGGGCCTGGTGTTCGCGAGCGCGTGTGCCCCGTCCGCCCAGCAGAACCAGGCCACCGACGCCAAGCAGGTGTCCGTGCTGCCGGCCGGCCTGAGCCTCGCCGCCGGAAAGACCGGCACACCCGCGCCCAAACCGTTGGGACAGAAGGCCTCGCTCAAGGTCGGCATCCCGTCCAAACTGGAGCTCGAAGCGCCGGCGCTGCTCGCGCAGACCTACGGCGAGTTCGCCAAGGAGAACCTCGACGTCACGTTCGTCACCGACACCGTGCCGAACCTGCTGACCCTGCTGGGCCAGGACAAGATCGACCTCGTCTACGCGGGCGCGCAGGCGCTGGTGTTCAACGCGCTGCGCCACGGCGTCCCGATCCGCTGGGTCTCCGGCGTCGCCTCGTCGTCTCCGGACAGCGGGGTGTACATGAGCACGAAGTACGGCAGCAAGGCAGCCGACTTCAACCCGGCTTCGTTGAAGGGCAAGAACATCGGCGTCAACCCGGGTGGTCTGGCGGCGCCGTCGGAGTACGGGCTCTACGAGCTCATCACCAAGGGCGGCCTCAAACCGAGCGACGTGCGGATGACGCCGTTCAGCGACATCTCGGCGATGGTGCAGGCGCTGAACAACGGCTCGATCGACGGTGCCACCGTCGGCCCGCCGTTCACCGCGGGCATCCAGCCGGGCGTGGCGTTCAACGCCGAGGGCGGCTACCCGGACACGATGCAGATCGCCGGGTACTTCTCGACCACCGATCTGCTCTCCGCGCACCGCGACGCCGGTGTCGCCTTCTTCCGGGCCGTGGAGCGGACCGTGAACACCCACCTGAGCGGCGACTACCACCAGGACGACGAAGTGATGTCCAAGATGGCTCAGCAGCTGGGCACGACGGTCGAGAAGCTGCGGGTGGCGCCGTCGGTGCCGTTCGACTTCAACGTGCCCGCCGAGTCGGTGGCGAGCCTGCAGAAGATGTACCAGTCCGTGCCCAACACGCTGCAGGTGGACTCGCCCGTGAAACCCGAAGAGCTGATCGACCTGTCGCTCGTGATCGACGCGGCACAGGGCAAGTGAAGCAACTCGCGAACAGTACGGAGGACAACCACACGATGAGCGACGCGCTGGCCGGTGTCCGGGTCCTCGACGCCGCGACCGTCCTCGCCGGACCGGTCTCGGCGACGATCCTGGGCGACTTCGGCGCCGAGGTGGTCAAGATCGAAGACCCGAAGGTGGGCGACTTCACCCGCTCCGGCGGGAGGTCCCCGGGCTGGTTGCAGGAGGGGCGCAACAAGAAGTCCGTGGCGCTCGATCTGCGCACGCCCGAGGGCCAGGCCGTGTTCCACCGGCTGGTGCCGCACTTCGACGTGGTGGTCACGAACTTCCGCCCACCCACGCTCGAGCGCTACCGCATGCTGCCCGAGCACCTGCAGCCCCTCAACCCGAGCGCGATCCTGTTGTACCTCACGGGGTTCGGGCTCACGGGGCCCTACCGCGACCGTGGCGCGTTCGACCGGATCGCGAGTGCCTACAGCGGACTGACCTACGCCACGGGTGAACCCGAGCGCCCGCCCGTGCGCAGCGGGTACTCCGTGATCGACTACATGAGTGCCTACCTCGCGGCGTTCTCCGTGGTGTCCGCGCTGTACCACCGCGATCTCGGCTCGGGCTCGGGACAGGTCATCGACCTGGCGCTGTACGAGGCGGCGCTGCGCTCCAGTGAGGACTCGGTGACCGCGTACGGCCTCGACCGCCAGGTGCGCGAACGGCTGGGCAACAAGAACCCGGCCATCGTTCCGGCGTCGGACTTCGTGACGTCCGACGACCGGCGCGTGTCCCTGCACGCGGGCACCGACTCGCTGTTCCGGCGGTTGTCGGTGGTGATGGGGCGCCCGGAGCTGGCCGACGACCCGCGGTTCGCCGACCGGCCGGCGCGGATCCGCCACCAGGACGAGCTCTACCCGCTCATCGGCGCGTGGGTCGCGCGCCTGAGCGCCGACGAGGTGGTGAAACTGCTGAGCGACGCCGACATCCCGGCGTCGCCGATCATGAGCGTGGCGGACCTGATGAACGATCCGCACTGCCGGGCCCGCGGATCCGTCGTCACGGTCGAGGACGAGGAGTTCGGTGAGGTCCCCATGGTCGCGCCACTGCCGCACCTGAGCGCGACGCCCGGCAGCGTGCGCTGGGCCGGGACCACGCTGGGCGCGCACACCGACGAGGTGCTGGGCGAGCTGCTGGGGCTGTCCGGCGCGGAGCTCGCCGCGTTGCGGGACAACGGTGTGGTGTGAGCGGATCACTAGACTGCGGGGGTGCACAGGGGAGATGACGTGAACGACACCGCCGGGCCGGCGTCGAACCGGCGCGGGCGCGACCGGGCCCGCACCGAGGCCGACCTGTTGCAGGCGACTTTCGACCTGCTTCAGCGCGACGGCATCTTCGCCGGGCTGAACCTGCAGGAGGTCGCCGACCGCTCCGGCGTGAACCGCGGCCAGATCTACCAGTACTTCGGCGACCGCCGGTCGCTGCTGCGCGCGGCCGTGGCGCACCGCGCGCGCGAATGGGCGGCGGGCGCGAAACGGCACTGGGAGGCGTCGTTCCTGGGCCGGCGCAAGGCGATGTTCCGCAGCGCACTGGCCAACCCCGCGCCCACCTTGGTCGAAGCCCTCCTCGCCATCGACGGCGACCCGGACTACCACGCCCTGCCCGAGATCGAGAGAACCCGTGCCGCCCTCGACCGCGACCGGGCCACCGGCGCCCTGCCCGCCGCCGGCGACGCCATCGCGATGCACGTGTTCATGGTCGCGGCCTACAAGGGCTACCTGATTTTCCGCGAGGCGCTCGCCCGTGACGTCGGCGTGCCGGTCGAAGAGCTGGACCAGCGGGTGCTGGCGGTGCACGATCAGGTCGCTGCGTCGATGACGGAGGGGGACTGATGGATCTCTACGGCTTCCCGGTGTGTTCGCGGCCGCGATGAATTCGGCGGCGGAATACTGATTGACACCGGGCCGCGGGTTCGCGACCATGTAATGGAACTGAACGGGAAAACGCACGGCGGAAACGGCACCGAAGGAGTCATCGTGGCGAGCAGGAAGATGCGAGCAGCGCAGCGCCGATATCTCGGCGATCTGCGTGCTGCGCTGTGCTCGTCGGATGAGCGACGATCACTTCGGCCGCTCCGTGAGTCGGTGCTGACTGCGTCGGTGCTGCCTGAGCAGCAACTGCTCAGCAACGGGGGCTCCCCACCGTGACGTCGCCGACGTCGTGACCGGGAGCCGCCCATCGGGAAACTGATTCGGGCGGCTTTCTCTATTTCGAGCATCCGAAGTTGATTTATTGGCCTGGATTTGTCGCGCCCATTTATCGCGCTCGTTCTTTCTCAACTGCACAGCGGAGCAGAGACAGGCTCGCCGGCCGCGGCGAGCACTGGTGGGGCTGGGCAACGGTGAGCCCACCCGGCTGTAACCCGGACGCCCCGACGCGGGCTTTGACGGTTCGACTCCGTCCCCCACCACGTCGAGGCCGATCCCCGGATCGGCTGCCACACCCCTGTAGCTCAGCGGGACAGAGCGCCGGACTACGAATCCGGAGGTCCCAGGTTCGACTCCTGGCAGGGGTACGCAGGTTTTCCCGGCTCACGTGGCCCAACTGGCAGAGGCACCGGACCCAGGCTCCGGACAGTCCAGGTTCGACTCCTGGCGAGGGCCCGCTGTGTCGGGTGGTGATTCCCGCGAACACGGCGGACTTCGGCTCCGCAGAGCCAGGTTCGAGCCCCTGGCCCGGGAGCGCCCCCGATGCCCGTTCGTCGAGCGGCAGGCCTGGCGGACAGCCGTTTCTGAAACGGTGGTCGGATGTGGCGAGCACCCGCGCGGGTTGGGCTCCTGCATCCGCCACGACCCCCCGGCCGGGGGTGAAACCGGCCGAAGCCCTCGTGGTCCAACGGACACGACTCCGGCGTCCGAAGCCGGGAACGCAGGTTCGACTCCTGCCGGGGGCACAGCGCCCGCACGGGGCGCACCACGCGCGTGGCCCAGCGGCCGGCCGGGGCTCATATCCCCGGCTCGCCTGGATCGACACCAGGACGCGCGACCACGCTCTGCTCCGCTGTGCGGCCGGGGGCCTCGGCCGTGCGACCGAGGCCGGCGCGGGCCCGCTCGGTCGCAGGTACGAACTTCGCCTTTCCGTGCTGCGGCAGGGAAAACCCGCTCGTAGCGTCGCAGTCATGAACGAATACGACAACGCCCCCGCCACCGTCCTCGGGGCGTTCTGGCTCTACCTCGTGTCCACCGTCGTCGCGATCGCCGGGGCGGGGGTGCTGCTGGCGAACAAACAGACGATCGTCGACGCCGTGCGCGGCGGCGGCCAGGGGCAGCTCACCGAGGCGCAGATCGAGCAGACGGCGAACGTCGGGCTGTGGGTCGCGGTGGCGGTCGCCGTGGTGATCGCGCTGGTGTACCTGTGGCTGGCGGTCAAGCTCAAGGCCGGCCGGAACTGGGCGCGGATCGTGCTGACGATCCTCACGCTCCTGCAGATCGTCTCGCTCGTCGCCGGGCGCGGCGGGAGCCTGCTCGGCTACCTGAGCGCCGGGGCGGCCGTGGTCGCGCTCGTGCTGGCGTTCCTGCCGCCGTCCAACGCCTACCTCGCGGCCCGGCGCTCCTGACCCGGCTGCGGCGCGGATAGTCTTTGCCCACCATGACGAACCTCGACACGATCCGCGCCGAGCTGATCGCCGACCCGGACAACGCGTGGGCTGCGGAAGCCGGCTACGCGCCGCTGTACACGGCGCACCCCGCGGCGAAGGTGGCGCTCATCGGGCAGGCGCCCGGGCGCAAGGCGCAGGAGACCGGCGTCCCCTGGAACGACGCGAGCGGCATGAAGCTGCGCGGGTGGCTCGGGGTCACCGACGAGGAGTTCTACGACCCCGAGCTGTTCGCGATCGTGCCGATGGACTTCTTCTACCCCGGCAAGGCGAAGTCCGGCGACCTGCCGCCGCGCCGGGGCGTGGCGGAGAAGTGGCACCCGCGAATCTTCGCGGAGCTGCCGGAAATCCGGCTGAAGGTGCTCGTCGGCAGCTACGCGCAGAAGTACTACCTGCCCGGTGGCAGCCTCACGGAGAACGTCCGCGCGTACCGGGACTTCCTGCCGTCGGTGATCCCGCTGGTGCACCCTTCGCCGTTGAACGTGGGGTGGCACCTGCGGAACCCGTGGTTCGAGCTGGAGGTGCTGCCGGAGCTGCGGGCGCTGGTGGCGGCGGCGCTGAAGTCCTGACGTCGGTCAGAAGATGCTCAGGCCCGTGACGTCGCCGAACTTCTCGAGCGCCAGCGCGGCCGACACGGAGTTGCCCTTGTCGTCGAGCCCCGGCCCCCACGCGGCGACCGCGCACCGGTCGGGCACGATCGCGAGGATCCCGCCGCCCACGCCGCTCTTGCACGGCAGCCCCACCCGATAGGCGAACTCGCCGGCGGCGTCGTAGGTGCCGCAGGTGAGCAGGATCGCATTGATGCGCCGGGCGTCCTGCTTCGACAGCAGGCGTGTGCCGTCGGCGCGCACGCCGTGGCGCGCCAGCACGAGCCCGGCGCGGGCGAGCTCGGCGCACGAGGCCATGATCGAGCACTGCCGGAAGTAGTGGTCGAGCACCTCGTGCACGGGGTTGATCACCCTGCCGAAGTCGGCCATCAGGTAGGCCAGCGAACGGTTGCGGTTGCCGCTGCGCGTCTCGGACTCCGCCATCTCCGGATCCCACGTCAGCCCGGGGTTCCCGGTCTCCGCGGCGAGGAACGCGCACAGCGAACCGCACGCGTCGCCCGTGTCCGCCAGCAGCTGGTCGGTGACCAGCAGCGCGCCCGCGTTGATGAACGGGTTGCGCGGCACGCCCCGCTCGACCTCCAGCTGGATCAGCGAGTTGAACCGCGTCCCCGACGGTTCGCGGTGCACCCGCCGCCAGATCGACGCGTCGTCACCGCCGAGCACGTGCGCGAGGGCGAAGACCTTCGAGATGCTCTGGATCGAGAACGGCACGTCCGCGTCACCCGCCTGGTGCAGCTCGCCGTCCACGGTCGCCACGGCGAACCCGAACTGGCCGGGGTCCACGTTGCCCAGATCGGGGATGTAGTCGGCGACCTTGCCGGTCCCGATGTGCGGGCGCGTCGCCGCCAGGACTTCGCGAACCGCGCGTTCGTAGTCCACCGGGAGCCTTTCGAGAGGTGGTCGCCGCCGGGTCGAATGATGCCACGGTGGCGCCGGAGCGGTTACAGTCGATCACCAGGAGGTGTCGATGAGTGTTCCCTTGCCGCCGTCGTTCCGGTATCGGCGGGTGGACGTCGGGGGTGTGCGGATCAACTGTGCGGTCGCCGGGAGCGGGTCGCCGGTGCTGCTGCTGCACGGGTATCCGCAGACGCACCTGATCTGGCACGAGGTCGCGCCGCGGTTGGCGCGGGAGTTCACCGTGGTTCTGGCGGATCTGCGGGGGTACGGCGACAGCGACAAGCCCGCCGGGGACGAGATGTACGCCAAGCGCGCCATGGCCGCCGACCAGCTCGCACTGATGGCGGAGCTCGGGTTCGACCGGTTCGCCGTGGCGGGACACGACCGCGGCGGCCGGGTGGCGCACCGCCTGGCTCTCGACGCGCCGGACGCAGTGAAGGCGTTGGCCGTGCTGGACATCGTGCCGACGAGGTACGCGTTCGCTCACGCGGACAAGGACTTCGGGCTCGGGTACTTCCACTGGTTCTTCCTGGCGGCCGGCAACGGGATCCCCGAACGCCTGCTCGCCGGCGACCCCGAGTTCTGGATCACCTCGCGGATGAACTCCCGCCACCGCGGCGGCGCGCCGTTCGACCCCGCCGCGGTGGCCGAGTACGTGCGGTGTTTCTCGACGCCGGAGGGGATCGCCGCCTCGTGCGCGGACTACCGGGCGGCGGCGGGGATCGACCTCGAACACGACGAGGCGGACGCCGCGGCCGGCCGGGTGGTCACCCGTCCGCTGCTGGTGATGTGGGGGGCCGCCAGTTTCGTCGGCCGGACCTACGACGTGCCGGCCGTGTGGCGCGAGTACGCCGCCGACGTGCACGCTCAGGAGGTCGAAAGCGACCACTACCTGCCGGAGGAACAGCCACAGGTCGTGGCCGAGGCGTTGCGGGAGTTCTTCGCCGAGGCCTGAGGTCGCGGCGGCCACCTCGGGGCCCTTGGGCGAAGCCGGCCCGACCCTGATTGACTCTGCGGCGTCGGGTACCACGAACACCCACCACGATTCTGGAGGACCCATGCCGGTCTCGAAGGCGCACGCGAACTGGAAGGGCGACATCCCCACCGGAGCCGGGCAGTTCAGCACCGGGGGAGGCAGCATCAGCGGCGGCGTGACGTTCAAGTCGCGCTTCGAGGACGGCCCCGGTTCCAACCCGGAGCAGCTCATCGCCGCCGCGCACGCGTCGTGCTTCTCGATGGCGCTCGCCAGCACCCTCGCCGGCGCGGGCTTCCCGGCCGAATCGATCGAAACGGACGCCTCGGTCACCCTCCGCCCCGTCGACGGCGCGCCGACGATCATCAAGATCGAGCTCGTGACCGAAGGTCGCGTGCCGGGCGTCAACGAGGAGCAGTTCCGCGAGTACGCCGCCCAGGCGAAGGCCGGCTGCCCCGTCAGCCGGGCTCTGGCGGGCGTCCCGGAGATCACCCTCGAGGCGAAGCTCGCCGGCTGAGCAGGCGATCCGGCCTCGGTGGATCGGCGCGCAAGCGTGCCCGATCCACCGGGCAGCCGGTCCCGAGTCGGCGGAGCTGGCTACCGACCCGCTTCCGCCGCTTGTGACGACAGCCGCGGTGCCTCCGTGATGCCCGCTGCCGCCAGTTCCGCAGCGATGCGTGAGCGCAGCCGGAACTTCTGGATCTTCGTGCCCGACATGGGCCACTCCGTGACGAACCGGACGTAGCGCGGCACCTTGAACGTTGCGATGCGCCCCAGGCAGTGGTCGATCAAGGCGGCCTCCGACGTCGACGCGCCGGGGGACAGCTGGACGAACGCGGCGGCCACCTCGCCGAGGCGGGCGTCCGGGGCGGCGACGACCTGGACGAGGCCGCAGGACGGGTGGGTGGCGAGGCAGTCCTCGACCTCGGCGGCGGAGACGTTTTCGCCGCCGACCTTGAGCATGTCCTTCAGGCGGGAGACGAAGGAGAGGCGGCCGGCGGCGTCGGCGACGACGAGATCGCCCGTGGAGAACCAGCCGTCGGCGTCGACGCGGGCGGCGGTGAGGGCCGGGTCGCGGTGGTAGTGCGAGAACCGGGACGTGCCGCGGAACTGCAGTTCGCCCCTGGTGCCCGCGGGGACCGGCACGCGGGTTGCGGGGTCGACGACCCGGACTTCCATGTGCCGCAGGACTTTGCCGCTCGTGGTGGCTCGGACGTCGGGTGGGTCCTCGGGTGAGCCGACGCAGCAGAAGCCCAGCGACTCGGTGGAGCCGAGGGACGACATCTGCACGGCGGGCGCGATGCGGGCCTGCATGGCGCGCAGCCGTTCGGGCGCGCCGACGTTGAGCACGAGCCGCAGCGCGCTCAGGTCGGTGCGGGAGAAGTCGGCGTGGTCGAGCACGCGCAGCCAGATCGTCTCGAACGCGGGAAAGGCGACCGTGCACCGCTCGGACGCGAGCTGGCGCAGTGCGGCGCCCGGTTCGAACGGTCCTGTGTGGACCATCGCGCACCCCGCGGCGAGGGCGGCGAGCGCCACGTCGTAGCCGCCGCAGTGGAACATCGGCAGGGCGGTCCAGAACCGGTCCTCCGGTCGCAGCTCGAGGCGCGCGGCGACGGCTTCCCCTTCGGCGACCAGGGAAGCGTTGTCGTGCACGCAGCCGTTCGGCTGGGCGGTGGTGCCCGAGGTGTAGAGGATCAGCGCGGGATCGCCGGCCCGCACGTCGGCCGGTGCCAAGGAGAACGCGGCCGCGGAGAACGCCGCGAACGACACCCAGCCGGCCGGCGCGACGCCCTCACCCATCGCCACCACCGTGCGCAGTGCGGGTGCGGCGCGCACGCGGGGCAGCCCGGGCAGCGCCTCGGCGAGAACAGGACCCAGCGCGGGATCGGCGAACAGCAGCCGCACGTCGGAGTGCTCCACGATCGACGCGAGCTCCGCCGCCTTGAGCCGCGGGTTCACGGGCACGGTCACCGCGCCCAGGTACGCCGCGGCCAGCCAGGTCGTCATGCTCGCGATCCCGCCCGGCAGCAGCAGGCCGACGTGGTCACCGGGGCGAACGCCGTACGCCCACAACGCCCCGGCGAGCCGCCGCGCGGTGGCCGCGAGCGCGGCGTAGGTGAGGCGGCCGTCGGGGAACACGACCTCGCGCTCGCCGGCTCGGGCGGCGCACCGGTCGAGCAGGTCCGGGATGGTGGACATCGCCCCTCCAGAAATCACGACCGACGCTCTATCTAACGACCGTTTGACAAACTAGCGTCGGTACTCGAAGGTGGACAAGACCCAGGCCCGCCGCGAAACGACACGAAAACGCCGGAACCGCCGGGAAATCGCGACCGCGGCGAAGAAAGGTGATGCCGTGCCGAGCTACGACGTCGTGGTGATCGGGGCCGGGGCCGCCGGCCTCTGCGCGGGCGCGCTGCTCGCGCGCGAAGGCAAACGGGTCGTCGTGCTCGACCGCAGCCCCTGGCTCGGCGGGCGCGCGATGGCCGTGCCGGACGAGGGCTTCACCGTGAACCTCGGCGGGCACCTGATCGAAGACGGCGGATCCGGCCTCACCAAGGTGTTCGAGCACGTCGGCAAGGAGCTGGTCCACGGCGAGGTCAGCAAGGAGATGCCGATCTGGGAGAACGGCTCGGGCTGGGGCTCGATCCGCGACCGCTACACCGACCGCGCCGAGCTCAAGAAGGTCGTGAAGGCGCTGGCCGAGACCCCGTACGAGGCGCTCGACGACTGGGACGACCGCTCCCTTCGGGAATGGATTCACCAGCACACCTCCGACCAGGGGGTGGTGGACCTGTTCGAGTTCATCTCCGTGCTCGAGTGCATGACCGACAACTGGTACGACCACTCCGCGAGCGACAACCTCTACGTGCGCAAGATGCACTACGAGGAACGCGGCACCGCCGCCTACTCGTGCTGGCCCGGGCAGGGCTGGGACGGGCTGTGGCACGACCTCGCCGACGCGATCACCGGCCACGGCGGCGAACTGCGCCTCGGCGCCTCGGTCGAGCGCGTGCTCATCGAGGACGGCGAGGTGAAGGGAGTCGCGGTCGCGCGCGAGCCGAAGGTGTTGCCCAACGAGTTCTTCGAGGAGGAGATCCTCGAAGCCCCGGCGGTGATCTCCACCCTGCCGGTCTGGAACGTGCTGAACGTCGTGCCCCGCAAGGCGTTGCCCGAGTGGTACGCCTCGCAGATCGAGTTCCTGGCGCAGGACAAGTTCCGCATCGCCTGGCTCGGGCTCTACCTCGCCACCGACGAACCGGTCACGCGCTACGACCCGCGTGAGCTCTCGACGTGGACCGCGACTCCCTCCACGGACTGCTCCGGGTTCATGTTCGACCAGTCCGCGATGGACCCGACGTGCTCGCCCGAAGGCACGCACCTGCACGTGCTGGGCGCGATCATCCCCGGCGCGAAGGGCCGCGACCGCGACTGGTGCCGCGCCACGATGGAGGCGTTCGAGCGTGACGTCGAGACGATGTGGCCGGGGCTGGCCAACCCCCTCTGGCGGCGCCGGCACCTCGTGTTCGAACCGAGCTTCGGGGTGATCCAGATGCCCGGGCTGGTCGGGAAGTACCGGCCGCACTGGCGGGCGCCCAACGTGGAGGGGCTCTGGTTCGCCAGCGAGACCTTCCGCAGCCGCGGCGTCGGCACCGACCGCGCGGCCCGCGCCGCGCTCACCTGCGTCGAGGACTACCTCGGTGCGCGGATCCCCACGTTCGGCGAAGGATGGAGGTACTGAGTGGAGCGCCTGCAGCTCGGTGTGCCCGGCCAGATCATGCCGCCCGCGGACGCCGCGGTGAAGTTCGCGCGCCGCAGCGAGGCCGAGGGCTTCGACGCCGTGTGGTGGCCCGATCACCTCATGGGCTGGCACGCCGACACGATGTGGACGCCGGACCTGACGCCACTGGCCGCGGTGCAGCCCACTCCCCACGCGTACTTCGACCCGATGATCATGATGGGCGTGGTCGGCTCGCAGACCGAGCACATCAAGGTCGGCGTGGTCGTCACCGACCTGATCCGCCGCAACCCGGCGATGGCCGCGGCGAGCGCGCTCACGCTGGACCACGTGACGAAGGGCCGGGCGATCATCGGGCTCGGCTCGGGGGAGCGGCTCAACATCACGCCGTACGGGATGTCGTTCGACGAACCGGTCGCGAAGCTCGCCGAGGGCATCGACGTGATGCGCCTGCTGTGGGAGGCCGACGGTCCGGTCGCCTACCGCGGCAAGTTCCACACCCTCGACAACGCGGTGCTCGGATTGCAGCCCTATCAAGGGAAACCGCCCGAGATCTGGACCGCCGCGCACGGTCCGCGCATGCTCCGGCTCACCGGGAGCAAGGCCGACGGGTGGCTGCCCACCAAGATGTCGGCCGCCGAGTACGCCCGGTCGTTGACGACGATCCGGCAGTCGGCGCAGGACGCGGACCGCGATCCGGCCGCGATCACGCCCGGCATGCTCGGGTACCTGCTCCTGGGGCCCGACGAGGAGACGGTGCAGCGGCTCACGGAAGCTCCGCTGGTGCGGGCGTTGTGCGTGCTGCTGCCCGCCCAGGTCTTCCGTGACCTCGGGGTGGCGCCGCCGCTCGACGGCGGGCCGGGCGGATCCGGGTTCCGCGACTTCATCCCGACCGCCGCCTCGCGGGCCGAGTCGCTGCGGATCATCGACGCGATCCCGCCGAAAGTGGTGCGGCACTACGCTTTCTGCGGCACGCCGGCGCAGGTGGCCGAGCAGCTGGTGGAGTACCGGGAGGCCGGGCTGCGCCACCTCGTCATGTGGAACATCACCGCGTTCGGCGACCCGGCGCTGGCGAGGTGGTCGTTCCAGGCGATGACCGAGCTGAAAAAGCTGGTCGGCTCGTGAGAGAACCGGTGGCGGAGTACTTCGCGGCGATCAACGCCGAACGCTTCGGCGACCTGGCCGGGGTGTTCGCCGCCGACGTGGAGATCCACACCGTCGGCGCGGCACCAGTGGTCGGCCGCGACGCGGCGATCGCTCACTTCGAGAACCTGCTGGCGAACTACGCCGAACACGAAGATCGGGTGACCCGCCGGCTCGAAGCCGAGGGCGCCGTCGTCACGGACATCGACTTCACCGGCCGCCTGCGCGACGGCCGGCCGATCGCGTTCGCCGCGCTGGACGTGTTCGACCTGAGTGGCGGGCGGATCACGAAAGTCACGACGTGGTACGACACCCGCGACGTCCGCCGCCAAGTCCTGGCCGGGAGTGCCACGCCGTCATAGGGCCCGGCCTTTCGCGGTCTGCACCATCTCCATCGGCTCGATGCCGGAGCCGAACGCCGCGGCCTGCGGGGCGAGGCTCGCCAGCGCCCGGGTGTAGGCGGCGACGAGCGCGTCTTCGGCCGCGTAGTCGAACGGATCGGTGGTACGGGAGGCCCGCAGGTGCGGTTCGTTCGCGAGCATCCACTCCACCGTCTCCGCGATGCCGTCGGGCACCGACACCACGTCCCGGTAGCCGAGGTCCTCGCGCAGCCGCGCCGTGTCGACGACACACGTCGGCGACTCCTGGCCGCCGAACGCGGACACCGCGAGCCCCGGGTTCGGCAGTTCCCGCGGCAGGGAGCGGATTTCCAGGTCCCGGCCGGCCGCGCGGGCGACGAGCTGCACCCACTGGCGGACCGTGAGCAGTTCGTCGTCGGCGACGTTGTACGCCTCGCCCGCCGCGGTGTCCGGCCGGTCGGTTGCCAGCAGCACGGCGTGCGCGGCGTTGCGGGCAGCGGCGCGCGAATGCACGCCGTGCCCGCCGTCGGCGAGGATCAGCCACGGCCGCCCGTCGAGCACGCGGCGTACCACGTGCCATTCCCACGCGTACGGGTTGCGCGGCCCGTAGACGGTGGGGTAGCGCAGATAGGTGGCGGCGAACCGGCCCTGCGCACCCAGGGCGAACACGTGGTCCTCGGTGCGCCGGATCGGGCCCGTGCTGTAGCCCGCGAAGCGCGGTTCGTCGGGCGCCACGAGCGGGTGCGAGTCCTCCCGCACCGGCAGCCGCACGCCGTAGGGGAAGCGCGAACCGGGGTTGACGTAACCCTGGTACACCGGCACCCCGCCGATCACGACCAGGTGCCCGCAGCGGCCGGCCACCGCGTCGGCGATCAGCCGGACCCGGCCGTACGCCGCGACGACGACGTCCCACTCGCCTCCGCCGACGGCGTGCGCGATGTCGGCCGCCTCGAACGGGCTGCCGTGCACGTGCGGCACGTCCGGCAGCTCCGCGACTTCGTGCCGGCCGGTGTGGAACACCGTCACCTCGTGCCCGCGGGCCAGCAGCCCCGCCACGATCGGCGGCCCGGTCGGACCGGTGCCGCCGACGACCAGCGCACGTGTCATTCCCGGAGCATGACAAGCGGGGCCCTTCACTGTCAAACAGTCGTTTGACAGACTCTTGTTGGTGCCTCGGTGTGGTGCTAATCTCACCGCTACCAAACGGCCGTTAGTCAATGTTGACGACGTCATGGAGGCTTGCTCGTGACCGCACGCGCCGAGATCGAAAACGTCCTGGGCAAGGCTTCTTGGGGCTACGACGAGAACGACGTCGACCTCATCGCCGACCAGTTCACCGAAACGGCCACGATGACGATGCAGATCGGCCGTGAGGGCGACCCGATCGGTCCCTTCGAGGGCCGGGACGCGATCCGGAAACTGCACGCCGACTCCCTCGCCGCGCAGACCGACCAGCGCCGGCACAACCTCTCGAACCTGGTGATCACCAAGGAAACGCCGGACAGTGCGGCGACGACCGCGAACCTCACCCTGCTCTCGATCGAGAACGGCGCTATCCAGGTGCTCTCCAGCGGCTGGTACCGCGACGAGCTGGTGAAGCAGGGGGACCGCTGGCTGATCACGACCCGGCACATCTACCTCGACCTGCCGTACTGATCCCCGTTCCCCCTGAGCCAGAGGACACCCATGGTCAACATCGGACGGATCCCGGAGAAGTGGGCTGCGCTCACCCCCGGCCGGGACGCGATCGTCGACGCCCCGAGCGGGCGGCGGATGGACTGGCGAACCCTCGACGAACGCGTCCGGCGGCTCGCCAACGGGCTGGCGGGCGAGGGCGGGCTGGGCCTGGCGAAGGGTGACCGGGTCGCGATCCTGGCCAAGAACTCGATCGAGTACCAGGAGCTGTACTACGCGGCGGGCCGCGCGGGGCTCGTCACGCAGCCGCTGAACTGGCGCCTGGGCGCGGGCGAGCTGACCCGCATCGTCGCCGACGCGGCGCCGAAAGCGGTGATCACGTCCGACGAGTGGCTGGACACCGCGAAACAGCTGCAGGCCGCGGTCGACGTGCCGAACTGGCTGCAGTACGGGGCTTCCGGTGACGGCAGCTACGAGGACCTGCTGGCGCGCAGCAGCACCGACGAGCCGGTGCAGTCGTCGTCGGTCGGGGACGCCGACCCGTTTTTCATCCTCTACACCGGCGGCACCACCGGGGAGTCGAAGGGCGCGCTGCACAGCCACACGAGCGTGTCGTTCGGCATGCTCAACCAGACGGTGGCCGAGCGCGTCGTCGCGACCGACGTCTACATGCTCACCGGGCAGATGTACCACATCCCGGTGGTGCTCTCGATGAACTACCACCGCCACGGCTGCCCGCTGGTGCTGATGAACTTCGAGGCCCGCACCGCACTGGAGCTGATCCAGGAGGAACGCGTGTCGGCGTTCCTCGGGATCACCACCATGCTCAACTGGATGATGGCCGTGCCGGGCTTCTCGTCCTACGACATCTCGGCGCTGCGCAACATCCAGTACGGCGGTGGGCCCATGCCCTCGTCGGTGGTCAAGGCGGCGCTGGACCAGTTCCCCTGCACGCTCATTCAGGGTTACGGCCAGACCGAGGGCACCACGATGTGCTTCCTGTCGCAGGAGGACCACCTCGACGCCGTGCGTGGAATCCACCCGGAACGGCTGATGTCGTGCGGGCGCGAAGGGTTCGTCACGCAGGTGCGCGTGGTGGACCCGGACGCGCGTGAGGTGCCCAAGGACGGCCGCACGGCGGGCGAGATCATCGTGCGCTCCGAGGCCAACATGCTCGGCTACCTCAACCGGCCCGACCTCACCGCGAACACCGTCCGCGACGGCTGGATGTGGACCGGCGACATCGCCACGTGGGACGCCGAGTCGTACGTGTTCATCGTGGACCGCGCCAAGGACATGATCATCTCCGGCGGTGAGAACATCTACTCGATCCAGGTCGAGGAGGCGGTGAACAAGCACCCGTCGGTGCTGGAGTGCGCGGTGATCGGCGTGCCCGACGACGAGTGGGGCGAGGCGGTGAAGGCGTTCGTGGTGCTCAAGCCCGAGACCACGGCCACGGAAGCCGACATCATCGCGACGGCCAAGCAGCACCTGGCTTCCTACCAGAAGCCCCGGTCCGTGGAGTTCGTCGACGCGCTGCCCAAGGCGCCCACCGGGAAGATCCTCAAGCGGGACCTGCGCCGCGCGTACTGGGCGGATCGCGGCCGGTCGGTGTGACGGCGGGGTTGCACCACCTCGGCGTGCGCGTGGCGGAGCTGGAGAAATCCGTGGCGTTCTACCGCGCGCTGGGGGCCGAACCGCTCACGCCGGCGTTCCCGCTCGGCCGCGGCGGGGTCGCGCTCGCGATGAACACCGGACGCGAAACGGTGGCGCGGGTCGTGCTGCTGGAGTTCCCGGACGGCAGCGGGATCGAGCTGTTCGAGTTCGGCGATCCCGCGCCGGCATGGTGCGCCGAGACCGATCCGGCCGCGCGGCTGCCGCACCTCGGCATCCGGGTCGCCGACGTCGACGCCGCACTCGCGCGGGCCGAGGAGGCCGGCGGGCGGCGGCTGTGGGACGAACCGAAGCAGTGGGGTCCGGTGCGGGTGGTCTACCTGCGTGATCCGGACGGGACCGTGCTCGAACTGCTCGACGGACCGGTGCGCGCGGTCGCGGACGTGGTCGCCCGGTGAACGCCCGACCACAGGAGGAGGGTCCTTGTCCCACGACGTGATCGTGCTCGGCGCCGGCGTGTCCGGTCTGGTCACGGCGTCGCTGCTGGCCGCTCAGGGGAAACGCGTGCTGCTGCTGGAAAAGCCCGCCCACCTCGGCGGGCGGGCGCGCGAGTACCGGTACCGCGGCCACCAGCTCGGGCTCGGCAGCCACCTCGTGGAGGACCCCGGTGACTCGCTCACGCGGGTGTGCGCGGTGATGGGGCTGGACCTCGTGCACTCCGAGCGCAGCGACTCGATGCCGTTCTGGACCAACGGCCAGGGCTGGGCGCCGATCCAGGAACAGTACGCGGGCAGCGCGAAGCAGGGGCTCAAGCGCTGCATCCAGGCGCTGAACGACACGTCGTACGAGGAGCTCGAGACCTTCAACCACGCCTCGCTGCGGGAGTGGATGGCGCGCCACACCTCCGACGAGGGCGTGTACACGGTGTGGGAAGCCATTTCCGTGCTGGAGCAGATCACGCTGCGGCCGTGGGAGCACTCGGCGTCGGAGAACCTCTACACGCGCAAGCTGCACTACTCGACACGGCGCACGGCCGGGTACTCGTTCTGGCCGGTGGGCGGGTGGGACGCGTTGTGGCACACCATGGTCGCGGCGTTCGAAGCGCGGGGCGGGGAGATCCGGCTGTCCGCACCCGTGCGCCGGGTCGACGTGCGGGCCGGCGCGGTGCGCGGGGTGACCCTGCGCGACGGCGAGGAAATCGAGGCGCCGCAGGTGATCGTATCGGCGCCGGTGTGGGATCTGCTGCGGCTGTTCGACGACAACGTGCTGCCGTGGGACCTCACCGCACGCATCCGGATGCTGGCCGCGAACCGCAACCGCGCCTGCTGGATCGGCTACTGGATCGCCGCGAAGGAACCGGTGATCGCGATGACCGAGCGGGAGATGGCGTCCTTCCTGTCCACACCGCGGTGCGGGCTGCCCGGGTTCACGCTCAACTTCACCGGGTACGACGCCGGTGTCTCGCCGTCGGGGGAGTACCTGACGTGCGTGGGTGCCTCGTTCGACGCGACGGCCCACTACGGCGACCGGGCCTGGCTCGACCGGAAGTTCGCCGAGCTGTGGGCGGACATCGAGGAGATGATGCCCGCGGCCCGCGGTGCACTGTGGACGAAACCGCACGTCGTCACCAGCTACGGCGTGATCACCAAACCGGGTCTGGTCGGCCCGGTCCGGCCCGACGTCGAGGTGCGGGGTGTCGAAGGCCTGTGGCTGACCGGCGACACGACTCGGGCCCGCGGGATCGGGATCGACAAGGCCGCGCGAGCGGGCATCACGGCGGCGGAGGCGGTGCTCGGGCGGCGGCTGGACGCGTTCGCGGGCACGGTTCGGTACTGAAGTTCTTGCACGGTAATGGGTCTACGACGGCAGGAGGCGGACCATGGCGGGACGGGTCGAGGGGAAGGTCGCGTTCATCACGGGCGCGGCGCGCGGACAGGGCCGGGCGCACGCGGTGCGGCTGGCCGAGGAGGGCGCCGACATCATCGCGATCGACGCGTGCGAGGCGATCGAGACTGTCGACAAGTATCCACCGGCCACCGAGGCCGACCTGGCCGAGACCGCGGCTCTGGTGGAGAAGCTCGGCCGGAAGATCGTGGCGAGCAAGGTCGACGTCCGCGACGCGCAAGGATTGCAGGCCGCGCTCGACGGAGGCGTGGAGCAGCTCGGCGGCCTCGACATCGTCGTCGCCAACGCCGGCATCGCGACCTACGGCATGTCGTGGGAGATCACCGAGGAAATGTGGCAGCGGATGCTCGACGTGAACCTCACCGGCGTCTGGCACACCGCGAAGGCCGCGGTGCCGCACCTGATGCGCCGCGGTGGCGGGTCCATGGTGTTCACCAGCTCGATCGGCGGGTTGAAGGGCATCATGCAGGTCGCGCACTACGTGTCGGCCAAACACGGCATGGTCGGCCTCATGCGCACGATGGCCAACGAGCTGGCCGGGCACGCCATCCGCGTCAACACCGTGCACCCGACCAATGTGGACACCCACATGATCCAGAACCCCGGCACGTGGGGGATGTTCGCGCCCGAGGACCCGGACCCGACGCGCGAGGCGGCGATGCCGGGCTTCCGGTCGCTCAACGCGCTGGAGGTGCCGTGGGTCGAGTCGGTGGACATCGCCAACGCCGTGCTGTTCCTCTCCAGCGACGAAGCTCGCTACATCACCGGCGTGACGCTGCCGGTCGACGCGGGGGCCGCGGTCAAGTGAAGGTCGAGGGATCTGTCGGGCTGGTCACCGGCGGCGCGTCCGGCCTCGGCGCCGGCACCGCGCGGATGCTGGTGGCCGGAGGTGGCCGGGTGGGGATTCTGGACCTGCCCGGCTCGGCGGGCGCGCGGTTCGCGGCCGAACTCGGTGATGCGGCGATGTTCGTGCCGGCCGATGTGGCCGACGAGGCCTCGGTCGAGAAGGCCGTCACCGAGGTCGCGGACCGGTTCGGCCGGCTCGACGTGTGCGTCAACGCGGCCGGGATCAGCCCGGCCGCGCGGGTGCTGTCGCGCAAGGGTGAGCTGCATCCGATCGACCTGTTCCGGCGCACGGTCGAGGTGAACCTGGTGGGCGCGTTCGACGTGCTGCGCCACGCCGTCGCCGTGATGACGCGCAACGAACCGGGGCCGGACGGCGAACGCGGGCTGATCGTCAACGTCTCCTCGGCCGCGGCGCTGGAGGGCCAGGCCGGGCAGGCCGCGTACTCGGCGTCGAAGGGCGGCCTGGTCGCGCTCACCCTGCCGCTCGCTCGTGACCTCGCGATCTGGGGCATCCGGGTGATGACCGTCTGCCCGGGGATCATGGACACGGGCATGCTGGCCGGGGCCGACGAGAAGCGCCGGGCCGCGCTCATGGACCTGCACGTGTTCCCGAAACGGCTGGGCCGCCCGGAAGACTTCGCCCGGCTGGTGGCGAGCTTCATGGAAAACGAGCTGCTCAACGGCGAAGTGGTCCGGCTCGACGCCGCGACCCGGCTGTGACTCCGGCACCACAACCACCGCGCGACAGCGAGGAGAAGTCCGATGTCCCCCGACACCGCGCCACTGGCGAGCCGCGTCGCCCTCGTGACCGGCGGTTCGCGTGGCTTGGGCCGCGCGGTGGCGACGCGGCTGGCCGCCGAGGGGGCGGCCGTCGCGGTCAACTTCCGGCGTGACTCCGGCGCCGCCGACGAGGTCGTGGCGGCCATCGCCGCGGAAGGTGGCACTGCGGTGGCCTACCGCGCATCGGTGGACGACGAAGCCGCCGTCACCGCCATGGTCCGGCGCGTCCGCGACGACCTCGGCCCGGTCGACCTGCTGGTGAGCAACGCCGGCACGGCGAGCCGTGGCACCGCGATCGCGGATACCGAGGAACAGGAGTACCTGCGCCTGCTGCGGGTGCACACGCTCGGCCCGCTCGCGTTGATCCGCGCCCTCCTGCCGGGCCTGCGGGCGGCGCCCCGGGGCGACGTGATCGTGGTCTCGAGCGCGATCGTCGAAACCACCCCGGCCGGCGGCGCCGCGTACACGATGGCGAAAGCCGCGATGGAGGCCGCCGCGCGCACCCTGGCGTTCGAGGAGCGGCCGCACGGTATCCGCGTCAACGTCGTCGCGCCCGGTCTGGTGGCCACCGACATGGGGGAACGGCTGGTCGCGGCGTCCGGCGCCGCGGGGATCGCGCAGCTCGACGCCCAGTACCCCTTCGGCCGCGTGGCGCGGCCGGAGGACGTGGCCGGGGTAGTGGCGTTTCTCGCGTCGGCCCACGCGGATTACCTGACGGCCCAACGCATCCGCGTGGACGGTGGTGGGCCGGGTGTCCCGATCGTCGCCGTCGGGCCGGCGTGACCGGAGGGCTCAGGCGAGCGTGATCAAGGGCGTTCCGGCGGTGACGGAGGTGCCGGGGGACACCAGGACGGCCTCGACGACCCCGCTCACCTCGGTGCGCACCGGCAGTTCCATCTTCATCGCCTCCAGCACGGCGACGACGTCACCCGCGGCGAGCTGGAGCCCGGGTTCGACCGCGACCGTGACCACGGTGGCGTCCATCGGAGCGGCAGGCGGACCGCCGGCCACGGTGGCGTCGCTCGAACGGCTTTCGCGAGCCGGCCGCTGCGCCGGGGCGCCGCCGGGCCCGGAACGGGTGGCGCGCCCGTGGATCGCGATCTCGACGGGCCCGCGGTCCGTGGCGATCCGGACCCGGCGGACGGGCGCGGTCGCCGGAACCACCACTTCCGCGGCACTCACCTCCGGCACCCAGTCGCGCTCCACCGAACCCGTGTCGTGCCGGCCTTCCGCGAACAGCTCCGACTCCAGGATCGTGCGCAGGTACGGCGCTGTCGTCGGCACGCCCGAGACGCGCAGCTCGCCCAGCGCGCCGATGAGCCGCCGCCGTGCCCGGTGGCGGTCGGAGCCGTGGGCGAGGACCTTGCCGAACAGCGAGTCGTACACCGCGGGCACGGTGTCGCCCGCCTCGACGCCGAAGTCGGCGCGGATGCCGGGGCCGGCAGGCACGGACAACCCGGACACCGGGCCGGGCGCCGGCCGGAAGCCCGCCGCCGGCTCCTCGGCCGCGATGCGGGCCTGGATGGCGTGGCCGCGCACCACGACGTCGTCCTGGGTGAACGGCAGCGGCTCGCCGAGCGCGACCCGCAGCTGCGCCGTGACGAGGTCCAGCCCGGTGACCAGCTCGGTCACGCCGTGCTCGACCTGCAGCCGCGTGTTCATCTCCAGGAAGAAGAACTCGTCCGAAGCGGGCAGCACGAGGAACTCGACCGTGCCCGCGCCGACGTACGCGACCTCGCGCGCGAGCGCCACCGCCGAGGAGCGCAGTGCGGCTCGCAGCTGCGGGGACAGGTCGAACGCCGGCGCCTCCTCGATCAGCTTCTGGTGGCGGCGCTGCACCGAGCAGTCGCGGTCGGCGAGGTGCACGACGTGGCCGTGCGCGTCACCGAACACCTGCACCTCCACGTGCCGCACCGGATTCAGGTACCGCTCCAGGTGCACCTCCGAACGCCCGAACGCCGCACCGGCTTCGCGCGCCGCCGCGGCCATCGCGTTGGGCAGCCCGGCGGACGACGTCACCACGCGCATCCCGCGCCCGCCCCCGCCGAAGGAAGCCTTGACCACCAAGGGAAAGCCGAGCTGCGGGGCCTCGGCCGCGGCCTGCTCGGGGGTGACGTCACCGGTGCCCGGTGGCACCGGCACCCCGCACGCCTCGGCGACCGCGCGGGCCGCGACTTTGTCCCCCATGCGCGCGATGACCTCCGCCGACGGCCCGACGAACGTCAGCCCCGCGGCCGTCACCGCCTCGGCGAACCCGGCGTCTTCGCTGAGCAGGCCGTAACCCGGGTGCACGAGCGTCGCGCCGGTGGACTTCGCCGCGCCCAGCACCGCGTCCACGTCCAGATAGGACTCCCGCGCGGGCGGCGGTCCGATCCGCACGCTCTCGTCGGCCAGCCGGACGTGCAGGGCACCGGCGTCCGCGTCGCTGTGGACCGCGACGGACCGCAGGCCCAGCTCGCGGCACGCGCGGATGACCCGAACGGCGATCTCACCGCGGTTCGCCACGAGGACGGTCCCGTCTGGCATGTCGGTTTCCCTCACATCCGTGCGCATCGGGGGTCGGCACCGGCCCCGTGGAGACCTGTCTACCAACCGGTCGTCTGATAGTCTAGTGTCCGCCCGGTACGACGTGATCCGGTGTTGAGTGATCCGGTGTCAAGTGATCCGGTGTCAAGTGATCCGGTGTCAAGTGATCCGATGCGGCCAGGAGGTTCCGTGACGAGCAGGAGCACCGTGCACGACGGCTCGGGTGCGGACCGGGGTCAGGGCTCGGGCGAGCCGGCCGAGGTCACGATGGCCGATCGGCTCGCCGTGCTCCGCGAGAAGCAGGCGGCCGCGCACGCCAGCGGGGGCCCGGAAGGCCTGCGCCGGCACCGCGAGTCCGGTCGCTTGCCCGTGCGCGAGCGGATCGAGCTGCTCGTCGACGCCGGCTCGTGGTTCGAGATCGGCGCGCTCGCGCTGCCGGAGCTGCGCCGCGAAAAGCCGATCCCCGGCGACGCCGTGGTGACCGGGTTCGGGCTGCTCGACGGCCGCCGCGTCGGCGTGATCGGCATCGACTCCTCCGTGGTGGCGGGCACGACCGCCCCCGTCAGCATGCGCAAGCAGGGCCGCCTGATCGAGCACGCGCAACGCCACGGCTTCCCCCTGGTCCTGCTCTGCGATGCCGACGGCGGCCGGATGCCCGACGTGTCGGGCTGGCGGTTTTCGGGTCTGCCCCTGGACTTCACCACGTTCCTCAAGCCGCCGCCGGGGCAGCCGGTCGTGCCGCGGGCCGCGGCGGTCCTCGGCCCGAGCTACGGTGACTCGGCCCTGCACGCCTCCACCGCGCACTTCGTGGTGATGGTGCGCAGCGGGTCGATCGCGCTCTCGGGTCCGTCGGTGGTCGAGCCGGCCATCGGGGAGAAGGTGACCGACACCGAGCTCGGCGGCCCGGCCGCGGCGACCGAAGCCGGCAACGCCCACCTCGTCGTGGAGACCGAGGCCGACGCGATCGACGCCATCGCCGCGTTCCTGTCCTACCTGCCGCAGAACTCGGCGCAGCAACCACCGCTCGCGCCCCCGCGACCGCCGGCGCGCGACCCGCGTGAACTCGAGTCGATCGTCCCGCTCGGTCCGCGTTCCGGGTACGACATGCGCGACGTTTTCGCGTGCCTCGCCGACGAGGCGAGTGTGCTGCCGTGGGGCGACGGCTGGGGCCCCAGCCTCCTGTGCGCCCTGGCCCGGATCGAGGGCCGGGCGGTGGGGCTCATCGGCAACCAGCCGATCGTGCGAGCCGGCGCGCTGGAACCGCCCAGCCTGGCCAAGGAACAGGCGTTCGTGCGGCTGTGCGACACGTTCGGCCTGCCGCTGGTGTTCCTGCACGACGTGCCCGGCCTGATGATCGGCACGCAGGCCGAGCGCGGGGGCATCCTGCACGGCTACGAGGGGCTCGTCTCCGCGATCGCCGAGGCCGGAGTGCCGAAGGTCGGCGTGGTGCTGCGCAAGGCCTACGGCGGCGGCCACTTCGCGATGGGCGGGCGGCCGACCAAACCCGACTTCCTCTACGCGTGGCCGAGCGCGGAGCTGGGGTTCATGGCGCCCGAGACCGGCATCCGCACGATCCACCGGCGCCGGCTGGAACGCGTGCTGGCCGAGGAGGGCCCCGAGGCACACGCGGCGCTGGTCGCCGGGCTGACCGCGGAGTGGGTGAGCGAGGCCGAACCGTGGGAGGCGGCCGCGCACCTTTCGCTCGACGACGTGATCGAGCCCGCCCGCACGCGGGACGTGATCGCGACGAGCATCGAGATCGCTTCGGGAGGACTCGCGTGAGCGGCTGGAACTCCGCCTCGGCCACCACTTTGCGCGTCGAGACCGGCAACGGTTCGGACGCGGTGGCCGTGCTCACCATGGACACACCGGGCAAGCTCAACGCCATGGGCCGCGCATTCTGGCCCGAGCTGAGGGACGCGCTGGCGCACCTGGCCACCGACGGCCGCACCCGCGCGGTGATCATCACCGGCGCCGGGGACCGGGCCTTCTCGGCAGGTGGCGACATCGCCAGCTTCGCCGACCTGACCGACGTCGTCGCCAAGCGCGAGTTCCAGCAGGACTGCATGCGCACCTTCGCGGCGGTCGAGGAGTCGCCGCTGCCGATCGTCGCCGCGGTGAACGGGTTCGCCCTCGGCGGCGGGTGCGAGCTCGCGCTGGCGTGCGACGTGGTGGTGGCCGCCGACACGGCGACGTTCGGGATGCCCGAGTGCGCCGTCGGGCTCGTGCCGGGGTTCGGCGTGCTGCGCGCGCCCGCCGTGATCGGCCGGCACTGGACGAAGCTGATGATGTTCGGCGGCGAGCGGGTCGACGCGGCCACAGCGCTGCGGATCGGCCTGGCGCAGAAGGTCGTGCCGGCCGCGGAGCTGATGGCGGCCGCGCGCGAGCTGGCCGGGCGGTTCGCCGCGATGGCCCCGCTCGCCGTGGCCAGCGGCAAGAACCTGGTCAACCGCGGCGTGGACCGCGGCGAGTACGACCACTCGACGGCGGCGCTGACGACCCTGCACGCCACCTCCGACGCCGCCGAGGGCATCGCCGCCTTCCTCGGCAAGCGCGTGCCCCGGTTCGAGGGCCGCTGATGACCAGCCGCCCCGACCCGTTCGTGGCCCTGATGCGCCGCTACGTCAACGACTACACCAACCGCCACGACGTGTCGGTGTGCGCGCAGATCATGGAACCCGGCTACGTGCTGCGCATGGGACCGCACGAGGTCGCGGGCCGCGACGACGCCTACATCCCCGCGGCGCAGCGGCAGTTCGAGCAGTTTCCCGGGCTGTGCCTCACGGTCCACGAGATCGTGACCGACGGGCGCAAGCTCGCGATGCGGTTCTCCGAGCACGGCCGCCGCGCCCGCGACGGCCGGGTCGCGGTGTGGACCGGCCTCGGGCTCTACGGCTGGAACGGCAGCCGGCTCGAGACGAACTTCGTCGAGCAGGACTACTGGGCGCGTCGCGCTCAGCTGAGCTCGGGAAGCCCGGCCGAGGTCGGCCCACCCGCGCCGGCGCCGTGGGACACCGTCGCCGAACCGGTGAACCCCGAGGCGGAAACCGTGGTGCGCCACTGGCTCGACGCCGGCGGGGCCATCCGGCCGCGGGAATCGCCGGGGGTCCGCTTCGACGACGGCGACACCGGGTCCTTGCTCACCGACGTCTCGTCGCGCGTCGACGAACTGTTCTCCGCGGGCGAGCACGTCGCGTTCCGCGTCACCGCGTCCGGCAGCTACGCGGGCGGCCTGGGCGAGACCGAACGCGTCGGCACCCCCGCGACCCTGCACCTCGTCGGCCTGGTCACGGTCGATGACGGCCGGATCGGCGGCTGGATCGTGCGTGACCGGCTCGGGCTGGTCCGCGGTCTCGCCGCACCGGCCGCCGCCTCCTGAGAGGACACCATGGCAGTCACCGAAAACTCCGCCGACCTGCTCGCCCCGGCCGCGAGCGCCGACCCGTACCCGGTGCTGGCCGCGCTGCGCGAAGCGGATCCGGTGCACTGGAGCGAAAAGCACCGGGCGTGGCTGTTCACCCGCTACGAAGACGTGTCGGCGGCGTTCCAGAACAAGGCGTTCTCCAGCGACCGGGTGCGGCCGCTGCTCGCCGCGCGCGCCGAACGGCCCGAGCAGCCGGCCACCGCCGTGCTCGGGCTGATGGCCGACTGGATGGTCGTGTCCGATCCGCCCGCGCACACGCGGTTGCGCAAGCTGGCCGCGGGCGCGTTCAAGGGCCAGGGGATCGCCCGCATGGACGGCATGATCACCCGGATCGTCGACGAGCACATCGACGCCTTCCTTCGGGGTCCGGGAACGCAGGACCTCATCGAGCACATCGCGTATCCCTTGCCCACCACCGTGATCGCCACGATGCTCGGCGCGCCGCCCGAGGACCGCGACCGCTTCCGTGAGTGGTCCGACGAGCTCGCCCTGGTCGCGTTCGGCGCCGGCGGGCAGGCGCGCGCGGACCGGCACGAGCGGGCGCTGCGCGGCCTGCGCGAAATGGACGCCTACCTCCGCGTGCTCATCGAGCGGCGCCGCAGCGACCCGGGTGAGGACATGCTGTCCGCGCTCATGGCGCACGACGGCGACGCCGACCACCTGTCCGACGACGAGCTCGTGGCCATGTGCGCGCTGCTCTTGTTCGCAGGCCACGAGACCACCACCAACTCCATCGCCAACTCCCTGCTCGCCCTGCTGCGGCGCCCGGCGGATCTCGATCGGCTGCGCCGCCAGCCCGAGCTGATCGGACCCGCGGTCGAGGAACTGCTGCGGTTCGACGGGCCGATCAAGGTCCTGATCCGCTGGGTCGTCGCGGAAACCGAGGTGGGCGGCCGGAAGATCGTGCCCGGTGAGCGGGTGCACCTCGTGCTCGCCGCCGCCAACCGCGACCCGGCGAAGTTCACCGACCCGGACGCGCTCGACCTCGGCCGCGCGCCCAACCCGCACCTCGCGTTCGGCAAAGGCATCCACGCCTGCATCGGGGCGCAGCTCGCCCGCATGGAAACGCGGATCGCGGTGAGCCGGATCCTCGCGAAGCTGCCGGATCTCGCCCTCGCCGGCGATCCACAGTGGAAGGTGAGCCTGGCGTCGCGGGCCATGGAGGCGCTGCCGGTCACCCACGGCGCGGGGAGGACCTCGTGAAGATCGGCCAGGTGCCCGGCAGCTGTCAGGGACACGCGCAGTGCCACATCATCGACGCGGATCTCTTTCCCCTCAACGACGAGGGCTTCTCCGGTGTCGGCCCCGAGGACGAGGTGCCGGCGGGGGAGGAGGACATCGCCGAGCTGGGGGTCGAGGCGTGTCCGGTGGCGGCGTTGCGGGTGCTGCCGTGAGCCCTGTCCCGGACCCGGTGGAGGTGTTGTTCACGCCGATGCGGGTCGGGCGGGTCACCTTCGGCAACCGGCTGGTCATGGCGCCGATGGGCACCTGCCTCGACCAGGGCGGGTACATCACCGACGACACGGTCGCCTACTACCGCCGGCGCGCCGAGGGCGGCGTCGGCGCGATCACGGTCGAAGGCTGCCTCGTCTCCGCGGACACGATGGGGCCCGAGCCGCGCCTGAGCGCGCCGGAGTTCGTGCCGGGGCTGCGCCGGATCGTCGACGCGGTGCGCCCGCACGGCCCAGTCATGGGCGTGCAGCTCATGCACCCGGGCCGGCAGGTGGTGGCCGGGCCGTCGGTGGCACCGTCGCCGGTGCCGCTGAACTCGGCATCGCCGACCCCGCACGAGCTGACGGCGCCCGAGATCGACGGAATCGTGGCGGACTACGCGCGGGCCGCGCGGCTCGCGGCGGAGGCGGGGTTCGACTACCTGGAGGTGCACGGCGCCCACGGGTACCTGCCGTCGAACTTCCTGTCGCCCCGGCACAACCACCGCTCGGACGGCTACGGCGGGTCACTTGAGAACCGCGCCCGCTTCTCGCTGGAGGTGGCGCGCGCGATCGTCACGGCGGTGGATCTGCCGCTCGTCTGGCGGCTCAACGGCACCGACGCCGAACCCGGCGGGTTCGACCTCGCCTCGGCCGTTACCGTCGCGAAGCTACTGGAAGACGCGGGAGTCGCGGCGATCTCGGTGTCGGCCGGCACTTGGCTGACCCTGCACGAGACCCTGGCCCCGATGGCGGTCGAGCGCGGGCGGATGCGCCCGCTGGTCCGCGCCGTGCGCCAGGCCGTGTCGGTGCCCGTGATGGCGGTGGGGCGGCTCGACGACCCGGCCCTGGCCGCCGAGGTCGTGGCCTCGGGCGACGCGGATCTGGTGCTGCTCGGGCGAGGCCTGATCGCCGAACCGGACTGGCCGGATCTCGTGCGCGCCGGGCGGCTGGGCGAGGTGCGCCCGTGCATCGCGTGCAACGCCTGCGTGGACCTGGTCGGGCGCGGTGAGCGTGCGCGGTGCTCGGTCAACCCGGAAGTGGGGCGCGAGCGCACGTGGGCCGTCGAACCGGCCGAGGCGCGGCGACGCGTGATGGTGGTCGGGTCCGGGCCGGCGGGGCTCGAGGCCGCGCGGATCGCCCGGCTGCGCGGGCACGACGTGTCGCTCTGGGAGGCCGACGACACCCTCGGCGGCAAGCTGGCGGTGGCCGGTGCGGCGCCGAGCAAGCGGGAAGTGCTGCGGTTCCGCGACTTCCAGGCCCGTCGGCTCGCCGAGCTGGGGGTCGAGCTGCGCACGTCGGCGCCGGTCTCCGCGCGGACGGTGGCCGAGCAGCGGCCGGACGTCGTGGTCGTCGCGACCGGCGCCGTTCCCCTGGTGCCGCCCGTGCCCGGCATCGACGGACCCCACGTGCACGATGCGTTACGACTGCTGCGCGGCGAGATCGAGGTGGCTCCGGGGACGCGGCTGGTGGTCGTCGGCGGCAGCGCCACCGGCTGCGAGACGGCCGAGCTGATGCGCGCGGCGGGCGCCGACGTCACGATCGTCGAGATGCGCGGCACCATCGGGCGCGGCATCGAGGCGATCACCCGGCGGCAGCTGGTGAAACAGCTCGCGCGCGACGGCGTTCGCATTCTCACCAACGCCGTGGTCGTCGGGATCGAGCCGGGGCTCGTGCGCTGGCGCCCGGCCGGCGACGACCCGGCCGCGGAGGAGACCGTGGCCGAAGAGACCGTGGCCGCCGACCTCGTGGCTCTGGCCATCGGCTGGCGCGCGACGGGACCGCAGGTCGCGGCCGAGCTGGCGGCAGACGGCGTCGACGTCCGCGTCCTCGGCGACGCCGACAACCCGGCCGATTTCGTGCGCGCGGTCAATGCCGGCGCCGATGCCGGCCTCACCGTCTGAGGACCGGCCCGCTCGCCGACGGTAGCGTGATCGCCACGCCCCGGGACCTCGGTCGGTGGTTCGTTGATCGGTCGTTTGGTAGATTGAGGGCTTCCGAACGTCCGCTCGTGCCCAGTGCGCCCGGCGGCGAAGCTCACGAATGAGGGTGGTCCGGGTGCGGCAACCGGCGGGCAGGGCGGAGCGGCGCGGTGGTGGTTCGCGCAAGCCGCGCGAGGAGCGGTGGGCGGAGCTGTTCGCCGTGGCCACCGAGGTCTTCTACGAAAAGGGCTACGAGGGCGCCTCGCTGCAGGACATCGCCGACCGCCTGGGCCTGCTCAAAGGCAGCCTCTACTACTACATCCACTCGAAGGAAGACCTGCTCTTCGAGGTGATGAGCGAGGTCCACCGCCAGGGCCTGGCCAACATCGTGGAACTCGCGAGCCGCCCGGGCGACCCGCTGCAGCGGCTGCGCAACGTGATCGTCGGGCACGTCGACCACATGTGCCGCAACCTCACCGGCACCACCGTTTTCCTGCACGAGCTGGCCGCCCTGCCGGAAGCCCGCCAGGCCGAGATCCTCGGCGGCGAGCACGCCTACCGTTCGGTGTTCCTCGACCTGGTGCAGAAGGGCAAGGCGGAAGGCTTGGTGCGCCCGGACATCGACCCCAAGCTCGCGAGCCTGTCGATCCTCGGTTCGGTCAACTGGGTCTACCGCTGGTTCCGGCCCGGAGGCGAGTTCACGCCGAAGCAGATCGGCGAGCACTTCGCCGATCTGATCCTCCACAGCCTCGCGGCCGAGGGGGCGCTGCCCGCCGAGAAGCCGGCGAAACCCAAGCGGGCCAAGGAAACCAAGGCCTGACGGCACAGGCGGGGGAGACACCATGACGGGCGCGACGAAGGGTCTCGGCCTGGCGGCGATCGTCGCGATCACGGTCGGCGCGGTGGTGCTGTCCGTCGGATCTCTCAGCTACCAGGCCGATTCCGGCTCGGAAAACGGGGCGAACATCGGCGCCGGTGTCGCGTTGACGTTCGGCCCCTATTTCGTCGCAGTCGGCCTGCTCTTGGGAATCGGCGCGGCCGTAACCCACTTCGCCAGCCGGGCACGCCGACCCCGTCCGTGAGCCGCGCTCACGCGTCGAGGAACTTCCGCAGTGCCGTGTCGAACTGTTCGGGCTGTTCCAGGAACGGGCAGTGCGCCGCGTCCTCGATGATCTCCAGCCGGGATCCCGCGATGTGCTCGTGCAGGTAGGGGGCGTTGCCCGCCGGCACGGCGATGTCGTCGGCGCCGGTGATGATCAGCGTCGGGACCGTGATGAGGTCGAGCACGTCCCGGTAGTCCTGGATGATGAAGTCCCACGATGCCAGCGCCATCGCCGCCTGGTCGCAGCGGCTCATCTCCGCCAAGGTGGCGGCGCGGTCGTCGTCGGAGAGCTGCGCGGCGAAGAAGGCCGGCAGCAGGCTTTCCGCTGCGGCGCCGAAATCGCTGCCGACCAGGCCCACCCAGCCCAGCAGGCCGTCGAGGTCCGCGAAACCCAGGCCCCAGCCGTCGGACTTCAGCAGTTTCGGGCTCGCGCCGACCAGCGTCAGCGTGTGCAGGCGGTCGGTGCCGAAGAGCTCCACGTACTGCAGGGCCGTGGATCCGCCGCCGGACCAGGCCACGAGGTGCACCGGCTCGGCACCTGTCCACGCGATGACCTCGTTGAGGTCCGCCGCGAGCCGCGCCGTGCGCTGGCCGCGGGTGGTCTTGTCCGACTCGCCCTGCCCGCGCGGGTCGTAGGACACGACCCGGAACGAGGGGGTGAGCGTCTCGAACTGCTTGCGGAACCACCACGTCGAAACGCCCCAGCCGGGCAGAAGCAGCACCGTGGGACCGGCTCCCTCGTCCCGCACGTGCAGCCGGGTGCCGTCGCGCATCGTCAGGTCGGGCATCGTCGCCTCACTCTGTCTACCGGTCGTTTGGTGGCTGTTCGTTGGTGGCAGAGCGTAGCAGTGGGCCGCGCCACAGCCAAGACATCCGCGCGGCTCACAATCCCAGTGAGCGACCGATGATCTCCTTCATGACCTCGGTGGTGCCCGCGTAGATCGTCTGGATCCGGCCGTCGACCCAGGCCCGGGCGACGGGGTGCTCGCTCAGGTAGGCGGCGTCGCCGTGCAGTTGCACGGCCCGGTCCACGACCCGCTTGCACAGCTCGGTCGTCCACCACTTCGCCTGCGCCGCCTCGACCGCGTCCAGCTCGCCGCGGCTGTGCGCCAGCAGCAGCCGGTCCACGTAGGACTGGGCGATCTCGGTCTCGGTCTTCAGCTCCGCGAGCACGAACCGGATGTGCGGCAACGATCCGCCTCCGTCGCCGAACGCTTCGCGGCTCTTCGCGTGTGCCAGCGACAGCTCGTACGACCGGGCCGCTTGCGCCGTGGCCTGCACTGCGACGGCGAGCCGTTCCTGGCTGAGGTGGTTCATCATGAGGTAGAAGCCGCGGCCCTCTTCGCCGAGCAGGTTGGTGGCGGGCACGCGGACATCGTCGAAGAACAGCTCGGCCGTGTCGGCGGCGTGCTGCCCCACCTTGGCCAGCTTCGCGCCGCGGCGGAACCCCGCGCGGTCGGTTTCGACCACGAGCAGCGAGATGCCCTTGCGCCCGGCCGCGGGGTCGGTCTTCACCGCGGTGATCACCAGGTCGGCGTTGAGGGCGTTGGTGATGAAGGTCTTGCTGCCGCTGACGACGTAGTCCTCGCCGTCGCGGACGGCACGCGTGGTGATCGCCGCGACGTCGGAGCCCGCGCCGGGTTCGGTCATCGCCAGCGCGAGGATGGTCTCGCCGGCGACCACGCCGGGCAGCCAGCGGGCGGCCTGCTCCGGTGTGCAGTGGTCGAGCAGGTACGGCAGCGCGATGTCCGCCTGCAGCGACAGGCCCAGCCCCACGCCCAGCACGTCGGCGGCCGCGAGCTCCTCGTTGAGGACGGCGTTGAAGCGGAAATCGGTGGTCCCACCACCACCGTGCTCCACGGGGGCGGCAACGCCGAGCACGCCCGCTTTCCCGGCGGCGGTGAACAGCTCGCGGTCGACGCGGCCGGCGGCCTCCCACCGCTGTCGGTGGGGCGCGACCTCGGTCGCCACGAACCGGCGGACGCCGGCGCGGAAAGCCTCGTGTTCGCCGTCGTAGACCGAGCGCTGCACCGTTCGCACCTCGTTTCTGCCGGGTGAGGCAGAAACTACCTGACGGTTGTTTGGTGAGTAAACCCGCGGTGGGGACGAGCGGGGTAGGCGAGCTGGTGTTCCCACAACGGAGCCCGCTTACCCCGCGCGCCCCTCACACCGCGTGGCGCCTTCGATGCCCGAGCGCACCGGCGGCGGGGGATCCGCGGTGGCTCGCCGGCCGCGTCCGCGGCGCCCGGGGGAAAGCGGCGCGGACGCGGCCGGGGGTCACTTCGTGGCGATCTTCTGCCCGACCAGGATCAGGTCGGCGTTCGGGATGAAGGAGGCGTTGAGCTGCTGCAGGTGCTGCCAGCCGCCGGACGCGCCGGTGCGCGCCGCGATGCCCGACAGGGTGTCGCCCGCGACGACGGTGTAGTCGCCGTTGGGGTTCGACCGCGTCGCGCCGGTGGCCGGCGTGCTTCGGACCTGCGGCTTGGCCTGCTTGGCCTGCGCCTTGACCTGCGGCTTCGCCTGGGCCTTGAGCTTCGCCTTCGCCTCGGGCTTGGCGGCCTTGGCCTTGGCGCGGCCCGTGGCGGCTGCGGCCGAACCAGTGCCGCCCTGGCCCGCGAAGGACGCGAAGGCGGCCGGGCCCGAGCCCGTGTGGCACTCCCACGGGGCCGAACCCGAGCGGGCGTAGATCGTGTCCGCCACGATCTGCTGCTGCGCGGGGGTGGCCTTGTCCGCGGTCGGGGCGAACTTGCCGCCGCCGTTGGCGAGCCAGGTCTTCGTCACGATCTGGAACAGACCGGCCGGCCGTCCGGCGCGCTGGCCGGCCGCGGTGTTGTTGACCGCGGTCGGGTTGCCGGAGCTCTCGCACTTGACGAGCGCGGCCTGCCCGGGGAAGGCGTTGGCCGTGCCGCCGACGAGACCGATGCCGCCGAGCGTGGCGCCCGCGAGAGCCGCGGTGGCGCCGGTGCGTTTCAGGACGGTCTTGGTGTGGCTGGGTTTGCTGTGTCGTCCCACGGGGGTGGGCTCCTTCTTTGTTCTCACACCGCGCGCGTCCGGTTTCGCGCCCACGTTCGGGCCGCGTGTGCCGGGGTTCTCGCGGTGGCTTCCGGTCGCTGATCCTCGGGGTGGATCGCAGGTCACCGCGAAAGCACGAGAAGGTTAAGAACAAGCAACGACAGGTGTACAGGGTCCGTGGGAAGCGACACAGATCATCAACGTGAGTAGCGGGAGCACGACGTTGTGTCACAACATGTCTTCGCTGACTGGGGAAAAGATCACGGCTCAGTTGAACGGAAATCTGTGCCCCACAGCACTGAGTAACGTCTTGGCCGCCCAACTGGGGAAATTTTCCCACCTTCGTCACGGTTCGCCAATGAGCACGATTTTTTCCGACTGTCGCGGTTTCGGGCGATTCCTGGCCGTGATCGTGACGCCTGCGCCATGCTGATCGAATGGAGTTCTCCGAGGTTCTGCGCCACCGTCGGATGGTCCGCGCCTACCGGCCCGACCCCGTGCCCGCCGACGTCCTGCGCCGCGTGACCCGCGTCATCCGGCGCGCCCCGAGTGCCGGGTTCAGCCAGGGGCACCGGCTCGCCGTCATCACCTCGCCCGAGATCCGGGCGCAGATCGCCGACATCGCCGAGACGCCCTACCTCGACGCCGGCCTCCCGGCCTGGATTTCGAAAGCGCCCGTGCACATCGCCGTCGGCATCCGCGAGGCGTCCTACCACGAGCGCTACCAGGAACCCGACAAGACCAACGAAGACGGCACCGAGGGACAGTGGCCCGTTCCGTACTGGTGGTTCGACAGCGGTGCGCTGCTGAGCCTGCTGCAGTGCGCCGCCACCGACGAAGGCCTCGCGACGGGCTTCTTCGGCCCTGGCAACGAGACCCGGTTCGCACAGGTGCACGCCCTCACCGGCTTCGCGGACGACGTGCGGCTGTCGGGGATCATGACGCTCGGCTACTCGGCCGAGGCCCCCGACGCGCGGCCGAGCGGCAGTGCGGGCAAGCGCGCGAAGCTGCCCCTGGACGAGCTCGTCACCTGGCGCGCCTGAGGTCGATTCCGCCGAACCGGCCGTGGTGTGGTTTCCGCTGCCCGATGTATTGACTGACTCAGTCAGTCATTCAATACTGGTGCGATGCGAGGACGGGTGCCGGCCAGGCCGGTGGGGGAGGTCGCCGAAGCGGCCGTCGGCGTGTTCACGGCCAAGGGCTACCAGGCGGCCGGGATCTCCGACGTGTCCGCGGCCCTCGGGCTGAGCCACGGCGCGGTCTACACCTACGCCAAGAGCAAGGAAGCCCTGCTGTACCTGGCTTTGCTGCGCCTGATCCGCCCGGCGGCCCTCGACGGCCTCGCCACCCCGGTGCCCAGCCCGACACCGGAGGAGATCGTGGCGCTGGTCGACGGCTGGGCCTCCGACGACAGCGTCCTGCCCGCGCTGGCGGCGACGTCGGGCCGCCGGCAGAAACCCGTCGGCGAGGAGCTGGGGGAGCTCGTCGACGAGCTGTACGCCTTCATCGAACACAACCGGCGACTGCTGGCCCTCGTCGAACGGTGTGCGGCCGATCTGCCGGAACTCGCGCAGTACTACTTCGGCCGGCGTAGGCGGGGGATGCTCGACACCCTCGCCGAATACCTGCGCCGGCGCGTCCGTTCCGGTGCGCTGCGCCCGGTGCCGGACATCCCAGCGGCCGCGCGGTTCATCGTCGAGACCATCGCCTGGTTCGCCTGGCACCGCACCGGCGACCCCGACTCCGCCCGTCTGGACGACGCCGCCTGTCGCGAAACCGTGCGCCACCTGTTGCTGTCCGCGTTCCTGCCCTGAGCGGAAGGACGAAAACCCATGCCCGACACCGCAGAACCGGACAACCGCCCCGTCGCCCTGGTGTGGCGGCCGCTGCTCGCGGTGGTGGCCGTCGCCGGGGTTGTCCACCTGGTGGTGGCAGCGCGGTTCGGCTGGCACCGCGACGAGTTCTACTACGTGATCTCCGGCCGGCACCTCGCGTGGGGCTACCCGGACCAGCCGCCGTTGACGCCGGTGCTGGCGCGGCTGGCCGCCGAGCTGCCCGGGGGCGTGCTGTCGCTGCGGGTGCTCGCGATCGTGGCACAGCTGGGATGCGTGCTGCTGGCCGCGAAGCTCGCGGCCGAGCTCGGTGGCCGCCGCCGCGCCCAGGTCCTCGCCGCCGTGGCGACGGCGGTGTGCCCGGTGTTCGTCGCGGGCTCGATGTTGTTCGGCACGACGGTCACGGACCAGCTTGTCTGGGCGGCGGTGTTCGTCACCGTCGCCAGAGCGCTGCGGCTGGGCAGCGTGATGGCCTGGCTGGTGGCGGGGGCGGTGGCCGGCGTCGGGCTGGAGAACAAGGACACCGTCGGGGTGCTGCTGCTGGGCATCGTCGTGGGGCTGGTGGTGTTCCGCCGCCCGGTCCTGCGGACACCGGGGCCGTGGCTCGCCGGTGGGCTGGCCGCACTGCTGCTTGCGCCGAACGTCGTGTGGAACGCGCAGCACAGCTGGGCGCAGCTGCGCATGGCCGGTGTCCTTGCGGACAAGCAGGGCGGTGCGCTCGGGGCGTTGCCGAACGTGCCGCTGCTGCTGCTCGTCCTCGCCGGGCCGCCGCTGATCGTCCTGTGGGTCTTCGGTGTGAGGTGGCTCTGCTCGGCCGCCGGCCGCGACCACCGCTGGGTGCTCGTCGTCGCCGTGACGGCCCTGGTCGTGTTCACCGCCGGCGGCGGCAAGGTCTACTACTCGGCACCGGCATTGCTCGGGCTGTTCGCCGCCGGCGCGGTCCACGCCGAATCCCGCGCCGCCGGCAGCCGGTGGCGCTGGGCGACGGCGCTGGGCCTGTCCGGGGTGTTCGCGGTGCTGATCGGCCTGCCCGTCCTCCCGCTGCGGGCCGAAGCGGTGCCGGCCTCGGTCAATCCGCAGCTCGTGGAAACCGCCGGCTGGCCCGAGTTCGTCCACCAGGTCACCGCCGCCGCCGACACCCAGCCACCCGGCACGACGATCTTCACCGGCAACTACGGCGAAGCCGGCGCCCTGACGATCCTCGGCCCCGCGGCGGGCCTGCGCAACCCGGTTTCCAGCGCCCACAACGGTTATCTCCTGTGGGGCCCGCCGACGGGCACCCCGGACTCCGTGTTGTGCGTGGGCGAGTTCGGCCCGGACTACCTGCACCGCTTCTGGTCCGACGTCCGGGAGCTCGCCCCCATCAGCGCCCCGGACGGCATCGCGAACGAGGAAACCACCCACCACGCGGCGATCTACGAGTGCCGCCGACCCCGCGGCAGCTGGGCCGCGCTGTGGCCGGGACTCAGCCACCTGGATTGAGCAGGCCCCAACAGTCCTCAGTGGACCGCCGAGCTCACTGGTCCAGATACGTCCGGATCACCGAAAACCGCAGGTAATCGTCGTTGACGTGCACCACCGTGACCGCCACCGGCAGCTCGTCGGCCCGGATGTGGGTGTGGCGCAAACGCAGGACGGGGCTCGTGGGGGCGATGCCGAGGGCCGCCGCGACCTCGGCCGGCGGCAGAGCCGGCCGGATCTCGGCGACGGAGTAGCAGACCGGCATGCCGGTGTCGGTCTCCACGAACTCGAAGGTCGAGCGGCCCGGGTCGCTGTCTTCCGGGTGCTCGCCGAGCAGGGCGGCCGGCACGTGGTCGACGCTGTGCACCGCGGGCCGGCCGTCGGCCTCGAAGACCCGCTCGATGCGCAGCGCGGGCCCGCCCGCGGGGACTTCGAGGGAGCCCGCGAGCTCCTCGTCGAGGGCGATCACGCGCTGGTCCAGCGTGCGCACGCCGGGCCGGTAGCCGGCCTGGGTCAGCAGGTCGACGAAGGGACTGGCCTCCGCGAGGTTGGCCGCGAGGCCGATCGTGTGCCGGTTGATGAACGTGCCGCTGCCGTGCAGCCGCCGGATGCGGCCTTCCTTCTGCAGCGACTGCAGCACCGAACGCAGCGTCGCGCGGCTGACCCCGAGCGCCGTGCTGAGCTCCTCCTCCGACGGCAGGCGGTAGCGGCCCTCGGCGGCGTAGCGCGTGATGGCCTCGCGCAGCTGCTCCTTGGCCTGCCGATAGGAGTCCGCGGCGACGCTCCGGATGGAGACGGGCGTCAGCTCCGGCTCACGCATGGTCATCGGTCGTCCTCCCCGGTGCGGCCTCACGGCCTGTCGTACGGCACGGTACCGACCCGCTGCGTTCGCCGGCCCTTACGACGAGCGTAATGACCTTGCCCCGCGGACTGAACACCCGTGGCCCGCTCAGCGGGCGGCGCGCCACCTCGGTTCCCACTCGGCCAGCTGGTCCAGGGTCTCCTGCTCGCTCCAGCCGGAGAGGCCGGCGAAGCGGGCCCAGTTGCCGCCCACCAGGTTCGCGAGGTCGAGCCGTGAGATCGGGGCGCCGGGGTCGGCGACGTCGTTGATGAGCGTGAGCTTCGGCAGCAGGACGGCGGGCTTGCCACCGCCGGGGTAGTCGGTGCCCCAGCAGATCCGCGACAGGGGGCAGCCCAGCTGCTGGGCCCGCAGCAGGAAGTCGTACAGCCCGCGCTGCGTCGACTTCGTGGCGAACATGCTGATGTCGAGGTACGTGTTGTCGTGCCGGGCGACCATGGCGAGGCATTCGTCGACCCAGGGGAACCCGGCGTGGCAGACCAGCAGCGGCAGGTCGGGGAAGTACCGGGCGACCTCGTCGAGCGCGCCGGGCCGGCCGTAGTCGAGCACCGTGTCCTTCGCCGACGACGTGCCCATGTGCACCATCACGCCGATGCCGAGTTCCACCGCCCGCTCGTAGATCGGGAACGCGAGATCGCGATCCGCCGGCGCGTAGTGGTCGTACATCGGGTACAGCTTGAGCCCCTGCAGGCCCAGCTCGCCGACCGCGCGGGTCAGCTCGTCGCGAGCCCACTCGACGCCGCGGAACTTCGGGTTCACCGCGCTCATGCCGATCAGCTCGGGGTGGCTGCGGGTGAGCGAGGCGATGTAGTCGTTGCTCTTGGCCACTTCGAGTGGACCGTCCACATCGGTCACCCGGCCCAGGTCGATCGTGCCGCGTTCGCCGTAGGTGGTGTAGGTCGAGGGCGCCACGGCGAGCACGGTCGCGCGGTCCACTCCGGCCGAGAGGTGGTCCTCGACGAGGGTGCCGGGGTCGATCGGGTCCAGGTCGCCCTCCAGTCCGGCCCAGTCCTCGTCGGTGGCCGGCCGGTACGCGGGCAGCCGGCCCGCCCGCCGGTGCCCGGGCGCGCGCATCTCGCGCACGAACCGCTCGTGCCCGGGCGGCAGGGCGGTGGCCAGCACGTGGTTGTGGCAGTCGATGATCACGCGTCGAACTCCTCGGCGAGGCTGCGCCAGATCGCCCGTTGCAGGCGCTGGAACTCGGGTTCGAACCGGACCTCCTGGAAGTGCCGCGGCCGGTCCAGGGAAATGCGGAACTCCTCCTTGATCGTGCCGGGGCCCCGGCTCATCACGAGCACGCGGTCGGCCATCGCCACGGCCTCCTCGACGTCGTGGGTCACGAAGACCACGCTCTTGCCGAGGTTCTCCCAGATGGACAGGAACTCTCCGCCGAGGCGGATGCGCATCTGCGCGTCCAGCGGTCCGAACGGCTCGTCCATCAGGTACACATCCGGGTCGTAGGCCAGCGCGCGGGCGATGCCGACCCGCTTGCGCATGCCGCCGGAGAGCTGGTTGGGATAGCTCTGCTCGAACGAGGCGAGCCCGACCAGCTCGACCAGCCGCGCCACCTCTGCGCGCTGCTGCTCGGCGGGAACTCCCTTCAGCGCCAAGGGAAACCGGATGTTGTCGGCAACCGTGCGCCAGGGGAACAGTGCGTCGGACTGGAAAACCAGGCCCACGCCTTCCGGCACGCCTTCAGGCACCGGTTGCCCGTCGAGCCGGATCTCGCCCGTGGTGGTGGGCAGCAGGCCCGCGATGAGCTTCAGCAGCGTGGACTTCCCGCAGCCGCTGGGGCCCACGAGCGCCACGAACTCGCCGGGGGCGAGGTCGAGGGTCACGTCGTCGAGTGCGACGAAGCGGCCCTTGCGGGTGCGGTAGCTGAGCCCGACCTCGCGCAGGCTGAGCTTCGGGGTGGCCGCGACGGATTCGGGGGAGGAGGTCAGGGTCTCGGTCATGTGGTCCTCCCGGCTACTTCGCGGGCAGCAGGCTGTAGTCGAAGATGTCCCCCGTGGACGGAACCGGCTCGGTGAGGAAACCGGTGCGCACCAACAGGTCCGTCGAGGACTTCACCACGGCGTCCTGAGCTTTCAGGTCGCCGGGCACGCTCTTGACCGCCTCGGTCACGATCGTCTTGAGGTCGGCGTCGCTGATCTGGTAGCCCTGCTTCTTCATCCACGTCGTCGCCTGGTCCGCGTTGGCCTTCGCCTGCGTGGACGCCTCGGTCATCGCGGCGAGGAACGTCTTCATGAGGTCCTGGTGCCCGGAAACCCAGTCCTGGTCGGCCATCGCCACGATGTCGACGTAGCGGTAGTCCGGCTCCTGCCACAGGACCTTGAACTTCCCCGTGCGCAGCAGCTGCAGGGTGTCGGGCTGGCTCGTCATCCCGGCCACGACCTGGCCGCCGCCCAGCTCGGCCTGCATCGTCGCGCCCGCACCGCCGCTGACGACCGTGAGGTCCTTCTTCGGGTTCAGGCCCGCGTCCAGCGCCGCCTTCTGCATCTCCGTGTCCGACAGCGTGCCCGGCGCGGTCACGGCCACCTTCTTGCCGGCGAGGTCCTTGACCGACGCGATGTCGTTGCGGGCGACCATGAGGTAGGAGAAGCGGTCGTTGGCCACGGCGTAGGCGCGCATCTTCACACCCTTCTTCTGCGCCAGCACGACGTGCCCGATGTCGCCCATGAACACGTCGGCGCTGCCGCCGATGAGCGCGTTCGTGGCGGTGGAACCACTGGTGACGCACATGGGCTTGATCGTGATGCCCTTCTGGGCAGCGATCCCGCTGTTCAGCGCGAGCTCGGCGGCGATGGGCGCGAGCCCGCTGCAGAACAGCTCGACCCGGATCGTCTTGGCGTCGCCGCCGCTGCCGGCCGAGGAGCTGTTGCACGCGGTGGCGGTCGCGGCCAGGGCGAGGGCGGCGACGGTGGCCGTCACGCGGGAGAGGATGGTCATCGGTGTGTCCTCATCTGTGAAGTCCGTGCGGTGGGGGAGCTCAGCGGGTGGCGCGGTGACGCAGCACGCGTCGCTCGACGAGGGCGACGAGCTGCTCGGCGAGCATGGCGATCACGGTGATGATCACGAGGCCGGCGAAGACCCCGGTGGTGTCGAGCACGTTGGCGGCGTAACCCATGTAGTAGCCCAGGCCCTGGCTCGCGCCGACGAGCTCGGCGATCACCGCGCCGATCAGCGCCAGCGCGATCGAGAGCCGCAGGCTGGTGAGGATCCACGGCGCGATGGAGGGCAGGATGGCCCACCGCAGCCGGGCGGTCCACGGCGCGCGGAAGCTGCGCGTCATCTCGAGCAGGTCGGGTTCGATGCCCCGCATGCCCTGGTAGGTGTTGTAGAAGGCGACGAACACGACCATGGTCACGACCATGAAGATCTTCGACTCGAGGCCGATGCCGAACCACACGATGAACAGCGGCGCGAGCGCGACCCGGGGCAGGCTGTAGAGCGCCATGATGTACGGGTAGAACCAGCGCCCGACGGTCTGCGACGGCGCGATCAGCACCCCGAGCGCCACGCCGATCACCATGCCGATGGCCAGCCCCGCGAAGGTTTCCGCCAGCGTGGTCCCGAGGTTCGGCCACAGCGTGCCGCCGGTGACCAGCTCGCCGATCCGCTGGACGATCAGCCACGGACTGCTGACGGTGAAGGCCCCGAAGACCTCCCCGGCCAGCTGCCACAGCGCCACGATCAGGACGCCGACGCCCCACTGCCCGCCCCGGACCACCCGCCGGTGCCGGCGATCGGCGCGGCGGTCGCGTTCGTCCTGGGCGTCGGCCCGCGAGTCCTGGGCGCGGTCACCCCGGTCGGTTCGTCCTGCCGGGGACTCGACTCGGTCGGCCACCATCCGCTGCCTCCTCAGACGTCAGACGTCTGACGGACCATAGGAGGCCGATTCGGCGGGCACAAGGTTTCTCAGGTGATGGGACTACACGCGTTATGTTCGTTAATGTGATCGCAACAATCGTTGCCGCGCAATGGAAGCGCCGGACTGGCCGGCGCAAGCGGGTGACCGAAGTTTCCGGGAGGACCAGGCCCTGTGCGGCGAGAAGGCGCGGCCGGCGGGCAACGATCTTGGAAGCGCCGTGCTGAACAGCTTCACCGAGCCGGTTTACGCCCGTGGACGAACCAGATCGCCTCGGCCGGGCCGTCGCCGCGGTTGGTGAGGCGGTGCGGGGTGGTCGAGTCGAAGGCGATGGAGTCGCCGGCGTGGAGCTCGTAGGTGTCGAAGGCCAGGGCGACCTCCAGGGTGCCGCTGATGATGTAGCCGTACTCGATGCCGGAGTGGCGGGTGAGCTTCTCGCCGGGCACCGAGCTGCCGTCGACCTCGTAGCGCACGTGCAGGAAGTCCACCGTGCTGTCGTGGATCGACGAGAGCTGCTCCCAGGTGACACCGGAGTCGAGGACGAGCTGCCGGCGTTCACCCGGGCGCAGCATGGGGCTCTGGTGTTCTTCGGGTTCCTCGTTGAGCTTCGCCAGCGCGCCGTGGAAGCTGTGGCGCTCGACGCCGGCGGCCGGAGCGGGGGCGGGCGGCACAGCTTCCGCCCCCGCTCCGGCGAACAGTTCGTCGATCGAGACGTTCAGCGCGGTGCACATCGCGTACAGCGTCGCGACCGACGGCTGCGACTTGCCGTTCTCGATCTGCGACACGAAAGCGGCCGAGTAGCCGAGGTCGCGCGCGAACTGCCGCAGCGTCACGCCGACCTCTTGGCGGCGGGCGCGCAGCTTCGAGCCGAGGTTCGCCGCCTCGGGGTGCTCCGCCGGCTCGTGTCTGGCTGCCACTGCTCGCTCCTCGTGCTGTCGTTCAGTCAGTGTTCACTGTAGCTTGACGTCAAGCTGTGAGCCGTCCGCGGACGAAGTCCAACTCCCGCACCACGTAGTCGGTGATGTCGCCGGTCTTGAGGTCCTCGGGCAGCACGTCCCAGGTGTAGGTCTCGATCTCCAGGTGCGACGACTGCGGCTGCGCGCGGTGCCGGTCCAGCGCCTGCTCCACCGCGAACCGCGTGGTGCGGAACGGGCCCAGGTCGTCGAGGAACACCGGCACGTGGAAGTGCGTGCGCCACTCGCGCGTGCCGCCGGGTTCGCGCCGCCACGCGGCGATGGCGTCGGAGAGGTTGAGGTGGCGGGTCACGGTGCCCTCGCGCAGCTCCGAGGTCTGGCTCAGGTAGATGGTGCGGGTGAACCGTTCCAGCTCGCGCACCACGTCGTCGGTCACCTCGGGCACCCACAGCGCGGCGGCCTGCTGCAGCTTGAAGATCGGCACGCCCGCGGCGGCCAGCAGGTCGAGCGAGGCCGGGATGTCGTCGAACTCCACGGCCTGGTGCCCGATGTCGAACACGATCCCGACGTGACGGCGCAACGCCCCGAACGCTTCCGCGAGCGGCAGGTCGGCGAGCTCGGACAACGTTTCGGCCGCCGTCCGGCAGTAGAGCCGCGTGGTGAAGTACTCCACCGTTTCCGCGATGGTTTCCAGGTAGCAGAACGGTTCCGGCTCGATCGCGAGCTTCACCCGGCGCCCGGTGCGGCGTTCGAGCGCGACGAGGTGGGCGACGACCCGCAGCACGTTGCGGGTGAACAGCTCCACGTACGCCTCACTGGTGACCTTCGGCCGGTAGGCCAGCGGCACCGTCTGGATGGTCGGCTCCACGCCTTCGCCCGCGATGTCCGCGAGCACGTCGGCCACGCGGTTCGTGTAGGCGACGCGCTCCTCGGTGCTCCAGTCCGGCTCGTACACGTCCTCCATCACCGAGCGGCCCTTGAACGGCCCGTGTGGGAACGCGTTCACGGTGTAGACGTAAAGATCGTTCTCCGCCAGGTACTTCTTCAGCCGGTCCCGCTCGTCGCCGTCATCGGCGAGGCGTGCGGAGGACGCGCCCGAGATGCGCAGCGACACCCCGAACGGCGCGTCGGGCGACACCCGCCGCTTCACTTCGGGCACGTAGGTCTCGAGGCTGGCGTTCATCTCCTCCCACGTGTCGCCGGGGTGCACGAGGGTCGAGTAGGACAGGTGGCCCAGACGCGTGCCGAGGTCCATGGGTTCCTCCGGAGGAGAGCGGGAGAGCGGGTGCCGGAAGCGCTGCGGTGACGGAAAGCAGCGGGCGTTTGCTCGAAGTGAACAGCTCGGATGCCTGTGCTGTCAAGAAAGAACACTGATGACCTGGCGTTTGGCAGAACCTGTTCGCCGCCTCTTGACTCACCGGGCGGTTCATTGTTCACTATCGCTGTACAGCGTCGTCGAACGGGATCGCACCCGGCGAACAGCGACGCCGCGTCCGCGCCCGGATCCCGGCCGCGCGGGCTTCTGATGAGGCCAAGAGGAGTTGAGCATGCGCGCCGCGGTCTTCCACGACAAGCACGACATCCGGGTCGAGAACGTGCCCGAACCGACCGTGGTCGGAGCGCGGCAGGTGCGAGTTCGGCCGTTCCTGTCCGGGATCTGCGGCACCGATCTGCACGAGTACGCGGCGGGCCCGATCGTGATCCCCACCAGCCCGCACCCGCTGTCGCACGCCGCGGCGCCGCAGGTGCTCGGGCACGAGTTCTCCGGCCAGGTCCTGGAAATCGGCGCAGAAGTCACGGGGGTGCGCGTCGGCGACCGCGTCTCGGTGATGCCCCTGGTCTACTGTGGACACTGCTACTACTGCCGCCGCGGGCTCAACCACCTGTGCCCGCGGATGGCCTGCACCGGGCTCAGCTGGGACGGCGGTGGCATCAGCGAGCAGGTGGTGGTGCCGGACTACCAGATCGCCGTGCTGCCCGAATCGGTGTCCGACGTGCAGGGCGCGCTCGTCGAGCCGGCGGCGGTCGCCGCCTACGGGGTCGACCGCACCGGGTTCCGCACCGGCGACAGCATTTTCATCACCGGTGCCGGCCCGATCGGCGCGCTCGCCGCGCTGTACGCCCACGCGTCCGGCGCGGCGCAGGTCATCGTGAGCGAACCGAACGCCCGCCGCCGGGAACTGCTCGGCGCGCTCGGCGTCGCGACCGTGCTCGACCCGCTGACCGAAGACGTGCCCGAGGTCGTGCGCGGCCTCACCGAGGGCGTCGGGGCCGACGTCGCCGCCGAGTGCTCCGGCTCCGAGGCCGGCCTCGCCACGGCGCTGGGCAGCCTGCGCTCCCACGGCACCGCGACCCAGGTGGGCCTGCACGTGCGGCCCGCGACGATCGACCCGATGGCGCTGTCCCAACGAGACCTGAGCCTGGTCGGCACCTGGTGCTACCCGGTGTACGACTTCCCGCGCATCATCTCGCTCGTCGCCACCGGCCGCTTCCCGGTGGAGCGGGTGCTCACCGAGGTGATCGCGGTCGACGACGTCGTCACCGGCGGCTTCGACCGGCTGCTCGACCCCGAGGGCGACGCGCAGAAGCTGCTCGTGCGCGTCGGCTGACCCCGGCGGGAAACCCGCCGCCACAACGCAACACCACTGTCCGAAGTCCACAAGTCCGTTGTGGACCTACTTCGTCCTGCCCTGCGAACCGGTGCGCGTGGCACCCGAGGAGCAAACCGATGAACGACACGACAAGGAGTTCCGTGGTCGTCGCCCAGTCGGCCCCGGCGCCCGCCCCGGAAGAGGCGACCGGCCGGCCGGCCCGGCCCTCGCTCTGGCAGCGGACGACGGCCCGCACCGCTTCCCGCGGTCTCGTCACCATCCTCGTCGCGACCGTCCTGCTGTTCGCGGTCAGCCTGGTGCTGCAGCCCGAAAGCCTGGGCCGCAGCTCGCTGCAGGGAATGCTGCCGTTCGCGGCCGTGCTGGCCGTGGTCGCGATCGGACAGACGCTGGTCGTGCAGCAGGCCGGGATCGACCTGTCGGTGCCCGGCACGGTGTCGCTGAGCGTGATCATCGTGACCCACTACCCCGCGGGAGACAACGGCAAGCTGCTGCCCGCGGTGCTGCTCGCGTACGTCGCCGCCGTGGCCGCGGGGCTGCTCAACGGCCTGGTCGTGAGCCGGCTCGGGATGTCGGCGATCGTCACCTCACTCGGCACCAACGCCCTGCTCTACGCGGTGGTGCTCGGCATCTCGGGTGGTTCGCCGGTCACGACCACCTCGGCGCTGCACTCGATCGTCACCGGCCGGTTCCTCGGCCTGCCGTACGCCGTGTACATCGCGCTGGTCCTCGTCGCGGTGACCGGCTTCGCGATGAAGCGGACCGTGCCCGGCCGCCGCTTCGAGGCCGTGGGCGACAACCCGGAAGCCGCCGGCCTCGCGGGCCTGCGGGTGAAGCGCCACCAGCTGTCCGCCTACGTGTGGGCATCACTGCTCTACGGTACGGCCGGCATCCTCCTGGCCGGCATCGTCACCACGCCGGGCGCGTTCCAGGGCGACACACTGCTGCTGCCCTCGGTCGCGGCTGTCGTGCTGGGCGGCACCTCGCTGCTCGGCGGCAAGGGCAGCCCGGTCGCCAGCGCCGTCGCCGCCCTGTTCCTGTCGCAGCTCGACCAGTTCGTGCTGACGCTCGGCGTCAGCGCGGCGACGAACAACATCGTCCAGGCGCTCGCGCTCGCCGCGGGTGTCGCCGTCTACACCGTGAACTGGGCCGCCGTGCGCGGCTGGTTCCGCCGTGTCCCCTCCCCCCGGACCCAGCAGTAGGAAGGGTTTTCCCATGCCACTCCACCCCCGCCGCCGGTCGTTGCTCGCCGGCCTCGCCTCCCTCGCCCTGCTCACCTCCGCGTGCGCGGTGGACGACGGCGGCTCGACCGGTGCCGAAGGCAAGCCCGCCAACCCGAACGGCCCGTCGTGGTGCGGTTCGAAGCAGGTGACGCTCGGCCTGGCCGACGGTTTCGGTGACAACAACTGGCGCAAGGTCACCACGGCCGAGGCCAAGGCCGAGGTCGCCAAGTGCCCCAGCGTCACGTCCTTCACCTACACCGACGGGCAGGGCAACACGCAGAAGGCCATCTCCGACATCCAGGGTCTCGTCGCCAAGGGCACGCAGGCGATCGTCGTGTTCCCCGACGCGGGCCAGGCCGTGCTGCCCGCGCTGCGCAGCGCGCACAAGGCGGGTGTGATCACCGTGCCCTACCGCGTGAACCCGGGCGGCACGGCCGGCCAGGACTACGACGCCTTCGTGAGCACCAACTTCGAGCAGGCCGGTGTCCTGTGGGGACAGTGGCTGGTGAAGGCCTTGAACGGCAAGGGCAAGGTGCTCAACCTCGGCGGGCCGGCCGCGAACTCGCAGAGCCTCGACGAGTTCAAGGGCATGCAGAGCGTGCTCAAGGACCACCCGGGGATCCAGTTCGTGGGCACCACGCCGTACGAGGTGACCAACTGGGACGCCGCGCAGACCCAGCGCGTGATCACCGCGGCGCTGGCGAAGAACCCGGAGATCGACGCGATCACCACCGACTTCGGCGCCGCGCTGGCCAGCTCGTTCTCGGCGTTCACCTCGGCCGGGCGCAAGATCCCGGCGATCGCGACCGAGGACGCCAACCAGCTCGCCTGCAACTGGCAGCAGCAGAAGGACGCCGGCAACCCGTTCCAGCTGTTCACCGTCTCCTCGCAGAACGCCATGTCCCGCCTGGCGATCGACGTCGCGGTGGCCAAGGCGACCGGGGGTGTGGTGCCGAAGGACCTGGTGTACCCGCAGTCGGCGTTCGAGGACTCGATCTCCGGCCAGCCGCACCCCGTCACGTGCGACAAGGCACTGCCCAGCGACGCGTTCGTGTCCAGCTCACTGTCCAAAGCGGACCAGATCGCCGCGCTGAAGTAGAGGAGGCGAACCGATGACCGAAGCAGCGGCCCTGAGCCTCAGCGGGGTCTCGAAGAGTTACGGCCCCGTGCGCGCGCTGGCCGAGGTGTCGCTCGACGTCTTCGGCGGCCGGGTCCACGCGCTGCTGGGCGAGAACGGCGCGGGCAAGTCCACGCTGATGGGCATCGCCTCCGGCTCGACCCGGCCCGACGAGGGCACGATCACCGTGGCCGGCGAGCCGATCGCGGCCCTGACCACCGACCGGGCGAGCCGGCTCGGCATCGCGATCGTGCACCAGCACCCGGCGGTGGTGGCCGACATGACGGTCGCTGAGAACATCCGGCTCGCGGTGCCGGCCGAGCGGATGCCGGCGGGCCCGCCGCGGATCTGGATGACCGAGCTGCTGCGCCGCGTCGGCGCGGATGTGCGCCTGGCCGATCGCGTGGCCGACCTGGGCGTGGCGCAGAAGCAGCTGCTCGAGCTGGCCAAGGCCGTCGCGCTGGAGCCGAAGGTGCTGATCCTCGACGAGCCGACCGCGCCGCTGGGCGCGGAGCAGTCGGAGATCCTCTTCGACCAGGTGCGCCAGGCCACCGCCCGTGGCACGGCGGTCGTGTACATCACCCACCGCTTGGCCGAGGTCCGCGAGATCGCCGACGAGGTCACGGTGCTGCGCGACGGCCGGGCCCGCGGCCACGCGAAGGTCGCCGACCTGACCGACGACGAGATGCTGCGGATGATCGTCGGGCGCGAGCTCGCCTCGACGTTCCCCGCCAAGCTCGGCGACCCGGCCGGCGCGAAGGTGGCGCTGGAGGTCGAAGGCCTTTCGGGAGAAGGGTTCTCCGGCGCGCGGCTCGTCGCGCACCACGGGGAGATCGTGGGCCTGGCCGGCATCGTCGGCAACGGTCAGAGCGAGTTCCTGCGCGCGCTGGCCGGGCTGCGGCACTCGACGGGCGAAATCGTGCTCGACGGCACCCGGCTGCGGGGCCGCGCCCTCGTCGGCGCGACGGCGTACATGCCGGCCGACCGGCACCGCGAAAGCCTGCTGCCGGCGATGTCGGTTCGGGAGAACGCGGCGGTGAGCGCGCTGCCGTCCTTCGCCGGCGGGGGAGTGGTGTCCCCCGAGCGCGAACGGGCGGCGGTGGACACCGAATTCGCCAAGCTGGCGGTGAAAACCGCTTCGCGCGAGACGAACGTGATGGCGTTGTCGGGCGGCAACCAGCAGAAGGTGGTGATGGCGCGGGCGCTGCTCGCGGCGCCACGCCTGCTGTTGGCCGACGAGCCGACCCAGGGGGTCGACGTCGGTGCCAGGTCGGAGATCTACACGATCATGCGCGACGTGGCCGCCTCCGGCGTGCCGGTGGTCGTGGTGTCCTCCGACGCCAAGGAGCTCGAAGGCCTGTGCGATCGGGTCGTGGTGTTCTCGCGTGGCCATGTCGTCGCGGAGCTCACCGGTGGGGACGTGACGGAGGAGAAGATCACCGGCTCCGTCGTCAACGCCACGACCCTCCGGTCGGAGGCGCCATCGGCGCGCAAGGCTCCCGAAGCCCGCCCGCCGCGGAAACCGAGGACACCGACGGCACCGACAACGCCGATGGCCCAACGGTTGCGCGACCTCGCCAAGGGCGACTACGCGCCCAGCATCGTGCTCGCACTGGTGATCCTCGCCCTCGGCGGCTACACCTTCGCCCACAACGTGCGGTTCCTGGCGCCGTTCAACATCACCTCGCTGCTCACGTTGCTCACCGCGCTCGCGTTCATCAGCCTGGGCCAGACGATCGTGATCATGACCGGCGGCATCGACCTGTCCGTGGGCCCGCTGGCCGGGCTGCTGGTGGTGATCGCGTCGTTTTTCGTCACCGACGGCAAGTCGCCGGTCCTCGTGGTGCTCGCGTTCGTGATCATGCTCGTGGTCGCCGTGGCGAGCGGGCTGCTCAACGGTGTGCTGATCCGCTTCGGCGGGTTCACCGCGGTGGCGGCGACGCTGACCCTCTACATCGGACTCCAGGGTGTTTCGCTGCTGCTGCGCCCGTTCCAGGGCGGGTTCATCAGCACGTCGATCACCGACGCCATCACCGCGACGGTCGGGTTCGTGCCGATCGCGTTCCTCGTGGCGGTGCTCGTCGCGGTGGCGCTGGAGCTGGCGCTGCGCTTCACCGCGTGGGGCCGCGGCCTGCGGGCGGCGGGGTCGAACGAAGGATCCGCGCGGCGGCTCGGGGTGAAGGTGAACCGGGTCCACGTGCTCGCCTACGTCGGCGCGGCCGTACTCACGTTCTTCGGCGCGCTGCTGCTGATGGCCCAGATCGGCGTGGGCGACCCGACCCAGGGCGTGAGCTACACGCTCTCCAGCATCACCGCGGTCGTGCTCGGCGGCGCGAGCCTGGCCGGCGGGCGCGGGTCGTTCATCGGCACGCTGCTGGGCGCCACGCTCATCCAGGAGGTGCTGAACGCGACGACGTTCCTCAACCTCAGCCAGAGCTGGCAGTACTTCTTCCAGGGAATCCTCATCCTCATCGCGGCCGCGATCTACACCCGCGTGCGCCGCCGCACGCCGGCCCTGGCCTGACCCGCACCGAAGACAAGCAGAAAGAGGAGACAGTGAGCGGAACAGCACTCGTCGTGGGCGTCACCGGCATCGCCGGGTCCGCGGTGGCCACCCGCCTGGTCGAGCGCGGCTGGGCGGTGACCGGGGTGTCGCGCCGGAACGAGTCCGGGATCGCCGGGGTCGAGTCGGTGCGCGCCGACCTCGAGGACCCGGCGGCACTGAGCGCGGCGCTCGCGGACACCAAGCCGACGCACGTCTTCCTCACCGCGTGGTCGCGCCGCCCGACCGAGGCGGAGAACATCGAGGTCAACGCCGGCATTGTGCGCAACGTGCTGGCGGCGGCCACGGCGGGCGGCACCGTGCGCCACGTCGCCCTGATGACCGGGCTCAAGCACTACCTGGGCCCGTTCGAGGCCTACGCCGCCGGGGTCACGCCGGACACGCCGTTCCACGAGGACGAGGCCCGCCTCGACGTGCCGAACTTCTACTACGCGCAGGAGGACGAGCTCTTCGCGGCGGCCGAGCGCCACGGTTTCACCTGGAGCGTGCACCGCGCGCACACCGTGATCGGGCACGCCGTCGGCAACGCCATGAACATGGGGATGACACTGGCCGTCTACGCGGCCGTGTGCCGCGAGACCGGCCGGGACTTCCGCTTCCCGGGCTCGGCGGTGCAGTGGAACGGCGTCACCGACATGACCGACGCCGGCCTGCTGGCCGACCAGCTGGTGTGGGCGGCCACGAGTGAGAACGCGCGAAACGAAGCGTTCAACACCGCCAACGGCGACGTGTTCCGCTGGCGCTGGATGTGGCCGCGCATCGCGGACCTGCTCGGCGTGAAGCCAGCCGGGTTCGACGGCGAGCCCGCGCCGCTGGAGGAGCAGATGGCCGACGCCGCACCGGTGTGGCGCCGCATCGCCGAACGCCACGGGCTGCGCGAGGCTGACGTCAGCCGCGTCGCGTCGTGGTGGCACACCGACAGCGACCTCGGCCGGCCCATCGAGTGCCTGACCGACATGAGCAAGAGCCGCAAGGCGGGCTTCACCGGCTACACCAGCACGCTGGACTCCTTCGCGCGGCTGTTCGACACCCTGCGCGCCGAGCGGATCATCCCGCCCGCGGAGGACCGGTGACCCCCGTGTCAGCCCTCGTCGCCGGACGCCGGGTGCCGGTCGGCAAGCAGCCGCAGCAGCTCGGCCGGTGGCCCGGCGATCCGCTCGCGGGCTCGGCCGGCGCCCGCGCGGCCGACCACGAACCACAGCCCGCGCGCGTTCGTGGTGGTGTGGTTGACGTAAAGGTGCGGCCGGTCGGAGCGGAACGAGATCGAGTCGCCCGCGCGCAGCACGTGCGACTCGGCCTCGAACCGCACGGTGAGCTCGCCGTCGAGCAGGTAGGCGTGCTCGATCCCCGGGTGGCGCATCAGGCCGCCGTCGGCGGAGCTGCTCGCGCCCGGCCGGTAGGTGACCAGCAGCGGTTCCACCGACTGCGCGTCGTGCACCGCGAGGCGTTCCCAGCGCACGCCGTTGTCCATGTCCAGCACGGGGTTGTCGGCCGCGCGCTGGACCGGGGCGCCGTGCGGTTCGGCGAACACGGGCGTCTCGGTGGTCTCGGCCGCGGCCCGGCGATCGGCGAGGTCGAGGCCGAGCAGTTCGTCGAGCGAGAGGCCCAGGTGGCTGACCAGCGCGTACAGCGTGCTCACCGAAGGCTGGGACTTGCCGGTCTCGACCTGCGACAGCAGGCTCGCCGAAAGTCCCGTGGCCAGTGCCACGCCCCGCAAGGTCTGCTTCTTCCTGATCCGCGCCTCGCGCAGGGCAGGACCGATCCGATCGTCCACGGTGCCGCTCCCGTTCCGTTCGCGGCGCCATCGCCGAGGGGTTCAGTGGAGTTTAACAATCCGACCAAAAGCAGGCCGACCCCCACGCGGCACGTAACCGTTGCTGCGAAGTCATTCGGCCGTGACGGTGGTCGGATTGTCCACCATCAGCACAGTACGTTCGTGCGCTCTGGGTGTACATCGGCCCCGGTGCGACCTGCGCTACACCCCCGAAAGGCCGCTCGCTGTTCAGCGAGGGCGAACGACTTGAGTCCGACGAGAGGAGCTTGCTCATGCCTGATCGGCTGATCGGCAGGACCGTGGTGGTGACCGGCGCGGGCCGGGGGATCGGTGCCGCGCTCGCGCGGGGGATGGCCGACGAGGGTGCCGCCCTCGTCGTGACCGACCGCGACGAACCCGAGGCCGCCGCCGTGGCGCAGTCCATCCGCGACCGGGGTGGCCGGGCGGTGCACCGGCGCGTCGACGTCGCCGAACGCACCGAGGTGCGGGCCGCGATCGAGCTCGCCGTGAGCGAATTCGGCCGGCTCGACGCGTACTTCAACAACGCGGGCTTCAACGAGCCCGAGAAGTTCCTCGACATCACCGAGGAAGTGTGGGAGCGCATCTTCCGGGTGAACGCCTTCGGGGTGGTGCTCGGCAGCCAGGAGGCGGCCGAGCAGTTCATCCGGCAGGGCACCGGCGGCAAGATCGTGAACACCGCCTCGATCGCCGGCCGCCAGGGCTTCCCCAGCTTCGCGCCGTACTGCGCGAGCAAGGCCGCGGTGATCTCGCTGACCCAGTCCGGCGCCCGCTCGCTCGCCGAGCACGGCATCACGGTCAACGCCTTCGCACCCGGCGTGGTGCGGACTCCGTTGTGGGACAAGCTCGACCGCGACCTCGAACGCATCGGGAAGGGCGACGCCGGGTTCGCCGCGATGTCCGGCGACATCATCCTCGGCCGTCCGGCCGAACCCGAAGACCTCGTCCCGACGGCCGTGTTCCTCGCCGGCCCCGATTCCGACTACATCACCGGGCAGGTGATCCCGATCGAGGGCGGGATGGTCCTCGTCTGAGCCCGCCACACACCCGCTCGTCCAATGCCCGGTGAGGCCGCAGCACACCCGCTCGTTCCGGGGGCCACCCCGTCGGCGAGATCGCGCCGGTTTCTTCCGTCCCGATTTCGCCCCGCCGCCGGTCGCGCGGAATCGGGACGGAAGGAGCCGGCTTGAGGCGATCTCGCCCGCCCCGGCGAAGCCGGGGCAACAAATCCAGAAAGGAAAACTCATGCCGATCGCCACGTTCGGGCCCAACGCCGTCGACTGGGAGACCCGGATCGACCACGACCGCCTGCGCACCCAGCGCCTGCAGCGCCTGCGCGAGCAGTTGGACAAGTCGAGCCTCGGGGCCGTGCTCGCGTTCGACTTCTCGAACATCCGCTACATGTCCGCGACCCACATCGGCACGTGGGCCATGGACAAGCTCATCCGCTTCTCGCTGCTGACCCGCACCAGCGACCCCATCGTGTGGGACTTCGGGTCCGCGGCCAAGCACCACCAGCTCTACAACCCGTGGCTCGCGACAACCACCGCCGAAGCCGACGCCGACCCGCACGCGCCGCACCACGGGGCCGTGCGGCCGCGGGCCGAATCCGGTGCGCGCGCCGGGATTTCCACGCTGCGCGGCGCGTTCCACCCCGACGCCGGCATCGCCGACGAGGTCGCCGCGAAGATCAAGCGCGAGCTGGAGAAGTTCGGGCTGCTGAACGAACCGCTCGGGGTCGACGTGATCGAGCTGCCGATCCTCGCGGCCCTGCAGCGCGCGGGCGTGACGGTGACCGACGGGCAGCAGGTGTTCATGGAGGCCCGGCGCGTCAAGACCGCCGACGAGATCTCGCTGCTCACCCAGGCGTGCTCGATGGTCGACGCGGCGTATGACAGCCTCTACCAGTTCCTGCGCCCGGGCGTGCGGGAGAACGAGTGCGTGGGGCTCGTCTCGAAGTCCTTGTACGACCTGGGGTCCGAGTACGTCGAGGGCGTCAACGCGATCTCCGGCGAACGCTGCTCGCCGCACCCGCACGTGTTCTCCGACCGGCTGATCCGGCCCGGCGACCCGGCGTTCTTCGACATCCTGCACAGCCACCAGGGTTACCGCACCTGCTACTACCGCACGTTCGCGGTCGGCTCGGCCAGCAGCGCCCAGCGCGACGCCTACGTGCGCGCCCGCGAGTACATGGACCACGCCATCGCGCTGGTGCGCCCGGGCGCCACCACCGCCGACATCGTCTCGGTGTGGCCGACCGCGCGCGAGTTCGGTTTTCCCGATGAGGAAGCGGCGTTCGGCCTGCAGTACGGCCACGGCGTGGGACTGTCCATCTGGGAGAAGCCGATCTTCTCGCGGCTGGTCTCCCTGGACCACCCGGAGGTGCTGGAGGTCGGGAACGTGTTCGCGCTCGAGACCTACTGGCCCTCGGCCGACGGCATCGGCGCGGCCCGCATCGAGGAAGAGCTCGTGGTGACGCCGGAGGGGTGCGAGGTGATCACGAAGTTCCCGGCCGAGGAGCTGCTGGTCGCCGGGCCGCGCTACGTCGGCGTGAACGGTCCGCTGGCCACCGCGCGCGAGTCGCAGTCGCACCTCAACACGCCGGCCGGCCGCGGCGAAACCACCGCCTGAAGGGAAACCCGATGAAAGCCCTGAGGTTCACCGCGCCGGACACGGCGTCGGTCGACGAGCTGGACGTACCGCGGATCGCCGCCGACGAGGTGCTCGTCGCGGCCCGGTCCGTCGGCATCTGCCACTCCGACATCGAGCTGCTCGAAGGCCGCTACATCATCCCGTTCAGCTACCCGATCGTGCCGGGCCACGAGTGGTCGGGGGAGATCGTGGAAACCGGCGCCGCCGTCACCGAGTTCGCCCCCGGTGACCGGGTGGTGGGTGAGTGCGTGATCGGCGACGACCACTTCGGCTTCTCGATCAGCGGCGCGGCGGCGGAGTTCTTCGTCGCGAAACCCGCGTGGCTGCACCGGTTGCCGGACTCGCTGTCGTTCACCGACGGCGCGCTGGTGGAACCGTTCAGCTGCGGTTACCACGCGTTGATGAAGGCCGGCAACGTCAACGCGAGCGACACCGTGGTGGTCTTCGGTGCCGGCCCGATCGGCCTCGGCGTCACGGCGGGCGCCGCGGCGCTGGGCGCGCGGACCATCACCGTGGAGCCGTCGGCCGCGCGCGCCGAGGCGGCGCGCAAGCTCGGCGCCGAACTGGTGCTCGACCCGGCCGCGGCGCCGATCGCGGAGCAGGTGGCGGAGGCGACCGGTGGGGTCGGCGGCACGGTGGTGATCGAGGCGACCGGGCGGCCCGCGGTGATGGCCGACGTCCTCGACGTCGCCGCGCACGGCGCGCGGGTCGTGTACGTGGGCATCGACGTCGGCGGCAGCGCACCGGCGAAGCTGGGCCTGATCCAGTCGAAGGAGCTCAGTATCCGCGGCATCATCGGGTCGCCGGGAGTGTGGCCGGACACGCTGCGCTTCCTCGACCGCGCTCGCGTCGACCTGTCCGGCCTGGTGACCAGCCGGTTCCCGGTGTCGCAGTCGGTCGAGGCGATCGCCGCCTCGCGCGACACCGCGCGCAACATCAAGGTGCACCTCGAGTTCGGAGCGAAGCGATGACCGAAACCATGCGCGCGGCCGTCTACCACGGCCGGCGCGACGTCCGGATCGAAGAGGTGCCCGTGCCGCGGCCCCGCGAGGGTGAGGTGCTGCTCGCCGTGCGGCGCAGCGGGATCTGCGGCTCGGACGCCACCGAGTGGGCCGCCGGACCGAAACAGGTGCCGTTCACCAGCCCGCACCCCGGCAGCGGCCACGTCGGCCCGATGATCATCGGGCACGAGTTCGTCGGCGAGGTCGTCTCGGGCGGCTCCGGGTTCGCGGCCGGCGACCTCGTGGCCGCCGGCGCCGGTGTCTCGTGTGGACAGTGCGACCGCTGCGGCGAGGGCCGCACCAACCTGTGCCGCCGCTACTACACCCTGGGGCTCAATGCCCCGGGTGGCCTGGCGGAGTACGTCGCCGCCCCGGCGAGCATGCTCCGGCGCGTGCCCGACGGCATCTCCCTCGACCACGCCGGGCTCGCGCAACCGCTTGCGGTCGGCCTGCACGCGGCGCGGCGGGCGGGCGTGCGGCCCGGCGACTCGGTGGTGGTGATCGGCGCCGGGGCCATCGGGTCGTTCGTGCTCGCGGGGCTGCGGCACCTGTCCGACAACGAGGTGACGGTGCTGGACTTCGCCGGCGACAAGCTGGACCGTGCGACCCGGCTCGGCGCCGCGCACGTCGTCGACGCCGCGGGCGACGTCGTGGCGGCCGTGCGCGACCGCACGGGCGGGCGAGGTGCCGACGTGGTGATCGAGGCGAGCGGGGCGCCCGGCCAGTTCGAGAACGCCCTGCGGATGGTCACCGACGGCGGCCGGGTGCTGGCGGTCGGCCTGCCCAAGCAGGCGCCGACCGTGGACCTGTTCAGCCTGGTGCTGCGCGAGATCACCGTCGAGTCGACCGTGGCGCACGTCTGTGGCGAGGACGTGGCGCCGGCGTTGGAGATCCTCGCCGAGGGAGTGCTCGGCGCCGAGTTGCTCGACTCCGTCATCGGACTCGACGACCTCACCGAGCACGGCCTCGCGCGGCTGGCCGCCGGGGGCGTGGACGGCAAGGTCCTCATCGACCCGGGGAGGCGCGCGTGAAGGTCGCGGTGCTGGGGCTCGGCGCGATGGGCTCGCAGCTGCTCCTGCGGCTGCTGGACGAGGGCGTCGAGAGCGTGGGCTGGAACCGCGACCCCGCGCGGGGCCCGCGGGCGGGCATCCCGGCGGAGCACCTCGCGTCGACGGCTTCGGCCGCGGTGCGGGACGCCGACGTGGTGATCACCATGCTGTCCGACGGCCGGGCGGTGACCTCGGTGCTCACCGACGTCCTCGCCGACCTGCCGGCCGGGGCGCTGGTCCTGGACATGAGCACCTCCGGCCCGGAGCTCTCACGTGCCGCGGGGAACCTGCTGACCGCGCACGGGTTCCGCTTCGCCGAGACGCCGGTCTCCGGGTCCGTCACCGCGGCCCGCACCGGCACGCTCACGCTGCTGTTCGGGGGTGGGGCCGACGAGCTGGCCACCGCGGAACCGGTGCTGCGGCACCTGGGCCGCCAGACCATCCACATCGGACCCGTGGGCACCGCGTCGGCGATGAAGCTGTGCGTGAACGCCCTGCTCCACACCTTTAACGCCACCCTCGGTGAGGTCCTGGGCGCCGCCGTCGCCGCCGGCATCGACCTGCGCACCGCCTACGACACCATCGCGTCATCAGCCATCGCGGCGCCGTTCGTCACCTACAAACGCGACGCGTTCCTGGCGGCCGACCTGCCCCCGGTCGCCTGCGCGGTCGACGTGGTGCGCAAGGACCTCGACCTGTTCCTGGCGAGTCAGCCGGGGCTTTCGGCGCCGACCGTGCGCACGGCGGTGGACGTCGTGGACCGGGCTCAGACGGCGGGGTTGGGTCCGCAGGACATGGCGACCGTGGCGCACCTCTACCGGTCGAGCTGAGGGGGCTGCTCCGGCCGGGCCCGGACGCTGTCGAGGACCAGGTCCAGCAACCGCTGGGCCTGGTCCTCGCCGTCGGAACCCGCCGGGGTGCGCCAGACGCAGCTCATCAGCATCAGCACATCGTCGGGGTCGAGGCCGGGGCGGACGGTGCCGTCGCGTTCGCCGGCGGACAGGATTTTCGCGATCGTGTCGATCACCGGGCCGTAGGACTCGCTGGTGATGGCGTCGTGGTTGGCGGCCGAGAGCGCGTCGCCGAGGCCGCGCTTGATGCGGATGTAGCCCGCGAGCCGCTCGAAGTACAGCCGCAGCGCTCGGAGCGGCGGCTGCTCGCGCAACAGGGCGACCGTGCGCTCGACCAGCCCCTCCAGTTCGGCGCGGTACACCGCCAGCACGAGGGCTTCGCGCGAGGGGAAGTGCCGGTAGAGCGTGCCCGGACCGACCTCGGCGCGCTTGGCGATCGAGTTGAGGGACGCGTCACCGTCTTCGGCGAGCGCCTCGCGCGCGACCTCGAGGATGCGCTCGCGGTTGGCCTTCGCGTCACTGCGCTGCGGCATGGCGGACGGCCCCCTTTCGTAACCCGTGTTGCGTACCGGAGAGCTCTCCGGTACCTTCGATGAAGCGGAGAGCTCTCCGATTCATGGGACCACAGTTTCGAAAGGGTAGTCGTGGAGTACGTCAAGCTGGGCACAACGGGGCTGGATGTGTCGCCGATCGCCATCGGCGCGATGACCTACGGGGAGCCGGACCGCGGCCACCCGGTGTGGTCACTGGGGGAGGAGGAGTCGCGGCTGCTGGTCAAGCACGCGCTCGAAGCCGGGATCAACTTCTTCGACACCGCGAACATGTACTCGCAGGGGTCGAGCGAGGAGATCCTCGGCCGCGCGCTGAAGGACCTCGCCGACCGCGACGACGTCGTGATCGCGACCAAGCTGCGCCACCCGATGCGCTCGGGCCCGAACGGGAAAGGCTTGTCGCGCAAGGCGATCATGACCGAGATCGACCACAGCCTGCGTCGGCTGGGCACGGATTACGTTGACCTGTACCAGATCCACCGCAACGACCCGGCGACGCCGCTGGAGGAGTACCTCGAGGCGTTGCACGACCTGGTGAAGGCGGGCAAGGTCCGCTACCTGGGCGCGTCGTCGATGCACGCGTGGGAGTTCGCGAAGGCGCTGCACACCCAGCGCGCCCACGGCTGGGCCCGGTTCGTGTCGATGCAGGACCACTACAACCTGCTCGCCCGCGAAGAGGAGCGCGAAATGCTCCCGCTGTGCGCCGACGAGGGCGTGGGCACCATCGTGTGGAGCCCGCTCGCGCGCGGCCGCCTCGCGCGCCCGTGGCAGGACGCGAAGGCGACCACGCGTGGCGAGAACGACCCGTTCGCCGACCTGCTGTACCTGGAGCAGACGGCCGAGGGCGACCGGCGGATCGTGGACGCGGTCGGTGAGGTGGCGGGGGAGCGCGGGGTGCCGCGGGCGCGGATCGCGCTGGCCTGGCTGCGGACCAACCCCGTGGTCGTGGCGCCGCTGGTGGGTGCGAGCCGGACGAGCCAGATCGACGACGCCGTCGCCTCGCTGGACATCACGCTCACCGACGACGAGATCACCCGCCTGGAACGCCACTACACCCCGCGGTACGACTTCCAGGGCATCTCGGACGATCGGGAACTGCAGCGGATCATGGACCGGATGCCGAACTTCACCACGGCTTCCTGACCTGCCCCCGGGTGCGCCGGGTTCAGCGGGCCGGCGTTACGCCGTTGAACCAGTTGCGCGTCCCGACGGCGGTGAGGTGCTCGCGCTCGCCCGCGACGGTGATGCGGTCCAGCGCCGCGACCTGCCGGGCGGTGAGTGCCAGGTTGCCGGCCAGGCTGTTCTCCTCGAAGTAGGCGAGTCGGCGCGTGCCCGGGATCGGCACGACGTCGGGGGCCTTCGCGAGCAGCCAGGCGAGCGCGACCTGCCCGGGTGTCGCCCCGACCTCGGCGGCGATGCCGCGGACGACGTCGAGCGTCGACAGGTTGCCCTCGATGTTCTCCTCGGAGTACCACGGCATCCCGCGGCGGTGGTCGCCGGCGTCGAGGTCGGCGCGAGAGGTCACGGCGCCGGTGAGCGCGCCGCGGCCCAGCGGGCTGTAGGGCACGACACCGATGCCGAGCTCTCGCGTGAGCGGCAGCACCTCGGTCTCGATCCCGCGCTCCCACAGCGACCACTCCGTCTCGATCGCCGTGATGGGGTGCACGGCGGCCGCCCGGCGGATGGTGTCGGGTGCGGCTTCCGAGAGGCCGAGGAAGCGGACCTTGCCCTCGGCGACGAACTCGGCCATCGCGCCGACGGTGTCCTCGATCGGCACCGTCGGGTCGGCCCGGTGCTGGTAGTACAGGTCGACGTGGTCGGTGCCCAGCCGGCGCAGCGACCGCTCCAGCCGCTCCCGCGCGTACGCCGGGCTGCCGTCGATCCGGGCCTCGCCGCCACCGAACGGCGCCGCGACGATCCCGAACTTCGTGGCGACCACGAACTCGTCGCGTCGCCCGGCGAGTGCGCGGCCGAGAACCTCCTCGCTGGTGCCGTACCCGTCGGCTGTGTCGATCATCGTCACGCCGAGCTCGCCGGCGCGGTGCAGGATCTCCCGCACCGCGGCGTCCGGGTCGTATCCGCTCTGCCCGTAGGGATTGGCGAAGCTCATCGCGCCGTAGCCGACGGCGCCGACCTCGAGGCGACCGGCGCCGAGGAACCGGGTGGGAATGCTCATCGTGGGTGTCCTTTCACGGCGGAACACTTAAGTCCGCACTTGTGGACCACCGTAGTCCACAAGTGCGGACTTGTCTCGCGCCGGTGTCGAGGAGTCGCGAAAGCCTTGCTGTCCAGGGAGAATCGACGCGTCGGGGAAACCCATCTCGAGGAGCCGGGCCCATGAGTTCGCGAGAGCTGCACTTCAACGCGTTCGTCTGGCCCCACGGGTACCACGAGTCCGCGTGGCGCGTGGTCGACGACGACATCCGCGACGTGCTGGGCCTGCCGTACTACGCCGGCCTCGCGCGCACCGCCGAACGCGGCTTGCTCGACGCCGTGTTCCTGGCCGACGACATCGCCATCTCCGAGTACCGCGTGGCGCACCTGCCGCAGACGGTGTTCGACCCGATCTCGGTGCTGTCGGCGCTGGCGGCGGTGACCAGCCGCATCGGCCTGGTCGGCACGGGGTCCACGACCTACAGCGCGCCGTGGGAGCTGGCGCGGCGCTTCGCCACGCTCGATCACCTCAGCGGCGGGCGCGCGGGCTGGAACGTCGTCACCACCGTCACGTCGCTGGCGGCGGCCAACTTCGGCGTGACGGCGCACCCCGAGCACGCCGACCGCTACACCCGTGCCCACGAGTTCGTCGACGTCGTCACCCGCGCCTGGGACAGCTGGTCCGACGACGCCCTCGTCGGCGACCGCCCCCACGGCGTCTGGGCCGACCGCGCCAAGCTGCACGCGCCCCGCTTCCACGGCGAGTTCTACGACGTCGAAGGCATCCTGCCGTTCCCGCGTTCCCCGCAGGGCCGGCCGGTGCTCGCGCAGGCCGGCCAGTCGGCGGCCGGCATCGGCCTGGCCGCGCGGCACGCGGAGATGGTGTTCTCGGGCCCGCCGTCGTTGGAGGCGGCGGTGAAGTTCCGCACCGATCTCCACGCGCGGGCCGCGGCGGCCGGCCGCTCGCCGGAGCAGGTGCTGGTGCTGCCCGCGCTGATGATCACGCTCGCCGACACCGAATCCGCCGCCCAGGCCAAGGCCCGCCGCCTGGAGGCGCTGGCCGCCCCGGACTTCCGCTGGCAGAACTTCCTCTACACCGCCGGCCTCGACCCCGACGGCTTCGACCCTTCGGCGCCCCTGCCCGCGGCTTTGCTCGACGCCCCTCCCGCGTCGAGCCGCGCCGCGCAGCTCGTCGAGGCCGGCCGCGCGCGGCCGAACGCCTCCTTGCGCGAACTCACCACCCACTTCGAGAGCGGCGCGAGCCAGTACCACTTCGTCGGCACCCCCGACCAGCTCGCCGACCACATCCTCACCTGGCAGGCCGCCGGCGCGGTCGACGGCTTCACCATCATGGGCTCCACGTTGCCCTACGAGCTGACCACCTTCGTCGATCACGTGGTTCCCTTGCTGCAACGGGAGAACCGCTACCGCACCGCCTACACCGGCACCACCCTGCGCGACCACCTCGGCCTGCCCCGGCCCGGCGTTCGGTGACCACCGGGTGGTGGCGAGCCGCCGCGGCCGGCCGGGAAACCCGTTCGCGGGCCGCCGCGGCGGCTGGTAGGTTCGGCGGCGCCGTGCCGGAGATCGAGGAGGTGGTACCCGTGAACGCAACGACGTGGGTGCTTCCTCCCGTGGTCACGGTCGGGCGATAGGTCGTCCGGGAGCGCCGTTCGCTCCCGAAAGGCACGACCATGCACTTCACTTCCGAACAGCGCTTCGCCGACGGCGTCCTCGAACGCGAGTTCACCCTCGGTGAGATCCCGGGCATCCTGTGGACACCGCCGGCTTCGCCCGCCCCGCTGATCCTGCTCGGCCACCCCGGTGGCCTGCGCAAGATGCACCCCCGACTCGCGGCCCGCGCCCGCCACTCCGCCGCGCGGGGCTACGCCGCCGCCACCATCGAACTCCCCGGCAGCGGCGAGCGGCCGCGTTCCGCCCCGGCCGAACAGGCCCGAGCCGACCTGCGCCACGCCTTGGCGACGGGCGAGCCGGTCGACGAGATCGTCGACCGGCTGATCCTCCCGCTCGTCGACGCGGCCGTCCCGGAATGGCAGGCCACCCTGGACGCCCTGCTGTCCCTCCCCGAACTGCGGGGTCCGGTCGGCTTCGCCGGCGGCGTGATCGCCGTCGCCATCCGCCTTGCCGCGGTCGACCCGCGCATCGCGGCGGCCGTGCTGTTCGCCGGGAGTTTCGTGCCCCGCGCGATGTTCGCGGACGCCCGCGCGCTCACCATCCCCCTGCACGTCCTGCTGCAGTGGGACGACGAAGGCAACGATCGCCAACTCGCCCTCGACTTGTTCGACGCCTTCGGCTCCCGGGAGAAGACGTTGCACGCCAACATGGGCGGGCACACCGGCGTGCCGGCCTTCGAGTCGGAGCCGGGGGACCGGTTCTTCGAACGGCACCTGAAGTGATGCGGAAGTAGCGGTCGTGTCACCGCTCGTCGAGGACGTCGGTCGACGAGCGGTGACACAATCGCCGTGCCAAGGCGGGGCCGATTGTCCTCTCCGATCAACGGGTACCCCTGGCCGATGCAGACTTTCCTGCCCCTGCCGGACTTCGTCGCCAGTGCTCGCGCCCTCGATCGCCGGCGGCTGGGCAAGCAACGGGTCGAGGCGTTGCAGGTCCTGCGGGCGCTCGTGGTTCCGGGGTACGGCTGGCGCCACCACCCCGCCGCGAAGATGTGGACGGGCTACGAGGAAGCGCTCACCCGCTACGGCCTGGACGTGTGCGAGACGTGGTGCGCCACCGGCGCCGCCGACACGTGCGCGGTGAAACTCGTCGACCAGTACGCGAACGGCGAGGTGCGGACACAGGCCGAACTCGCCCAGGCGGGTGAGCTACCACCCTGGCTGGGCGACGACGCCCTGCACCGCAGCCACCGCTCCGCCTTGGTGCGCAAGGACCCGGCCCACTACGAGCCCCTGTTCCCCGACGTCCCGCCCGACCTGCCCTACGTCTGGCCCGACTCGGACCGCACCGCGGCACCGAACCGGTAACCAAGCGCGGAAGTGTGCTCAGTCCTCTCCGCGGAAATTCTCCGAACCACCCGGGTGCCCTCTCCGGGCTCGCCCTTCGTCGTCTTCCAGGGGCGTATCCCGCGGCGGCGCCTGCCCACCCGGCCGGTTCCCGCTGGAATCCTCTTCCCCGGCCGGCGGCTGCACTCGCTCGCGCTCGTCCTCCACCACAGCGTTCAGTCCTCCCCGGGCCACTCGCCGCCGGCCTTCTCGAACCCCACGGCGCCGGCTCGCTCGGCCGCCGCCTGCACCGCGCCGAACACCGCCCCCTGCACCGCCGCGGCGATGAGGATCTCCGGCCACCCGCGGTGCTTGTCGGTGGCGTTCGGGGCGTCGTCCTCGCCGGTGGCGCGCTGCCAGATCATCTTGAAGATCCGACCGGCGAGCAGGCCACCCAACGCACTGACGGCAAAATTCAACGGTTTGTAGAACATCTTCTTCATGTCGTCCGGATACCCACTCCGGCGGCAGTTACGCGACCTGACAGCTCGGCCGCGGCTCGGTGTACTCGGTTCAGAACAGCAGGATCGGCTTGATCGTGGCACCGGACTTGGCATCGGCGACAGCTTTGTCGATTTCTTCGAACGGGTAGGTGCGCGTCAGCCGCTCGATCGGCAGCGTGCCGGAGCGAACGGCGTCGACCAGCCAGGGCACGAACGTTTCCGGCTCGCTGGAGCCGAGTGTGATGCCTTCGATCCCGCGGCCGGGAATCATGAAGTTCACGTTGAACTGCGCTTGGGCACCGGCGGGTGGGGCGCCGATGATGCCGAGCCGGCCCCTCGGCGCGAGGTGCGTGACCAGCTGCTGGATGAGGCCGATGTTCCCGGTCGTCTCGACCACGAAGTCGAGCCCGCGCGAGCCGCAGATCCGGTTCAGCTCGGTCGGCAGGTCCGAGACCGAGGTGTCCACGACGTGAGTGGCGCCCAGGTCGAGCGCGAGCTCGAGGCGAGAGGCGACCCGGTCGACGACGATGACCTCGGCCGTCGGCGCGAAGCGGCAGGCCATCAGGGCGGACAGTCCGACCGCCCCCGCTCCAGTGATGGCGACGGTGTCACCGGGCCCGGGGCGGAAGGTGTTGAGGATCGCCCCCGCCCCCGTCTGCACCCCGCAGGCGAGCGCCGCATAGGGCGGGAGGTCTGCGTCGGCCAGCTCCGGTGGCAGCACCACCAGAGACCGTTCGTCGACGAGGGCGCGTTCGGCGAACGACGACTGGCCGAAGAAGTGCGCGTTGATCTCCTGGCCGCGGACGGACACGGTCGCGCTGCCGTCGAGCCGGCGGCCGCCGATGAGGTTGAGCTGGTTGTGCTTGTCGCAGTAGGCCGGGGCGCCGCCGCGGCAGGTTCGGCAGGTGCCGCAGGAGGAGAACGTCATCAGCACCCGGTCGCCCACGGATGCGCGGCGGACCGCCGATCCGACTTCCTCGACCACGCCGACGCCTTCGTGGCCGAGGACACCGGGCAGGGGAAAGGGAATCACCCCTTCGGAGGCGCTGATGTCGGTGTGGCAGATGCCCACCGCGATCAGCCTGACGACGACCTCGTCCGGCCGCGGCCGGTCGAGGTCCACCTCCTCGATCGAAAACGTTCCGGCCTCACTCCATCGAACCGCTGCACGGGTCACCGTCGCACCTTTCGTCAAGCCGATCGGGGCCAATCCCCTGGGCACACAAGGATTTTCGGAATTTGTCGCGGCACGGCTCAGAGCGGGAAGCGGCGATGTCCGTCCTGCACGGTGATCCAGCGCAGGTCGGTGAACTCGTCCACCCCGGCGCGGCCACCGAACCGGCCGTAGCCGGAATCGCCGACGCCGCCGAACGGTGCCTGAGGCTCGTCACCCACAGTCTGGTCGTTCACGTGCACGATGCCCGTCCGCAGCCGCCGCGCGACGGCCAGCGCCTCGCTGAGGTTTTCGCTGAGGACGCCCGCCGTGAGTCCGTACGGGCTGTCGTTGGCGATCGAGATCGCCTGCTCGGTGTCGGAGAACGTGAGCACCGAGGCGACGGGCCCGAACGTTTCCTCCCGGTAGATCGGCGCGGCACCCGACACTTCGCTGAGCACCATCGGGCGGAGCAGGCTTTCCGCGGGCCCCTCGGGTCGCGGGGTGCCGCCGTGCAGGACCGCGCCCTCGGCGGTCGACTTCCGCACCAGGTCGGCCACCCGCCGGGCCGAACGGGCGTCGATCAGGGGGCCGATCTGGGTCGCCGGGTCCGACGGGTCGCCGCACACCAGGCTCCCGGCGCGATCGGCCAGCCGGGCCACGAACTCGTCGTGGAGCCGTTCGTGGACCAGGATCCGGTCCGCCGACATGCAGATCTGACCGGAGTTGAGGTACGCGCCGAACGCCACGGCGGACACGGCGTAGTCGAGGTCCGCCTCGCCCAGCACGATCAGCGAGTTCTTCCCGCCCAGCTCGAGCAGCACCGGCTTCAGGTGGTCGGCGGCGAGGCGGGCGATGGTGCGGCCCACGGCGGTGGACCCGGTGAAGTTGACCCGGCGCACCCGCGGGTCGGCGATGAGCGTGCGGGTGACCTCCGCGGCGTCGGCGGGAGCGTTGGTCACCACGTTCACCTCGCCGTGGTCCAGGCCGGCCTCGCGCAGGACGTCGGCGATGACCAAGCCCGCGGTGAAGGGCGCCGACTCACTCGGCTTGACGACCACGGTGTTGCCCAGCGCCAGCGGCATCGCGATCGCGCGGGCGCACAGGATGAGGGGGGCGTTCCACGGCGTGATGGAGGCGACGACACCGACGGGCTGCCGGACCGACAACGACAGGCAGCCGTCGAGGTCGCTGGGCAGCACCTCCCCGATCGCCGACGCGGTCACGGTCGCGGCGTGCCGCAGGATCTCGGCCGCCATCGACACGTTGAACGTCGCCCACTCCGCAGTGCCGCCGGTCTCGGCCGCCATGAGCGCGACGAGCTCCGCCTTCCGGGCAGCGAGCCGGTCGGCGGCCGACAGCAACGCATCGCGGCGTTCGTGCGGTTTGGTCCGCGACCAGTCCGGGAACGCCGCGTCGGCGGCGTCGACGGCCGCGGTCACGTCGGCGGGACCCGCGGCGGCGACCTCGCCGAGCACCTCGCCGGTGTAGGGGGAGTGGTCCTCGATCACCCCGCCCCCGCGGGCTGGCACCTCCTGTGAGCCGATCAACAGCCCTCGGCTGGTTCGCATGGCGTTCTCCTTACTCGTCGCGCTCAACGGTCGAACAGCTTGCGGGCGTTGCCGCACATGACTTCGGCGCGCAGCCGTGCGTCGAGCAGGTCGGTCGTGTCGAGGATCCCGGCGAGCTTCCGGGCGGCCGGGTCCGGCGTGAACGGGAAGTCGCTCCCGTAGTGCAGGTGGGCCGGATCGGCGACGTCCAGCAACGCCGTGAGCAACTGCGGGACCGGCGCGCCGGCCAGATCGAAGTGCAGTCGCGACAGGGTCTCGTGCACACTCGGCGGCTCTTCTCCGCCGGGCGGGGTCAGCAGGGGCAGCAGCAGCTCGATCCGGCTCGCCAGGACCGGCAGCGTGGCGCCGGCGTGCGGGACGATGACGTCCACGTTCGGGTGGCGTTGCAGGACACCGGAGAGCGCGAGGTCGGTCACCGCGCGGGTCGTGTCGAACAGGAACTCGAGCATCGGACGCGGGTAACCCAGCGAGAGCTCTTCCGCCGAGCAGTGCGGCGAGGTGGGGTGCAGGAACACGACGGCGCAACGCCGGTCGAGCTCGGCCCACAACGGTGCCAGCGAAGGATCGGCGGGGTAGACGCCCCGGGTGTTGGTCTGCAGGACGATGCCGTCCGCGTCGAGCTCGTCGAACGCCCGGCGGGTTTCGGCGACCGCCGCGTCGACCTCGGGCACCGGAAGGCAGGCGAAGAACCCGAACCGCCCGGCGTGGTCTCGCTTGAGCCGGGCGCTTTCGTCGTTGCAGCGCGCTGCCAGTTCGACAGCGGCACCGGCGTCACCGAAGTGCACGCCCGGCGAGGAGATCGAAAGCACGGCGCGCTCGATGTCGAGCCCGTCCATCAGGTGCAGGGCGGCGGATTCGCTCCATTCCGGAATGCCTTTGATGCCGTCGGGCCGGTGCTGTCCGGCGGCTTGCAGAGCGTCGCGGTAGAAGCCGGGAACGAAGTGCGCGTGAACGTCGATGCGGCTCATCACGCCTCGCCTCCCCGCTTCGCCGCGTGGGCGCGCAAGGGCGAACCCTCGGGAATTCCGCGTACGACGCCCTCGGGGAGCGCGAGTTCCAGTTCGGCGGGCACCCATTCGTATTCATCGCCCACCCGGCGCAGGTGGCCGCGGCCGGGGAACGGGAAGTGGTAGGCGAACACTTGGTGGCGGTTGCGTTCGACGTAGTCGTAGATCCGCACCCGTTGCGCGGTCGCGGCCGGCTTGTCGTGGTCGAACTGGAAGCTCCACTCGGGCCGTTTGAGCAGCAGTACCTGGTGGTGGCACAGGTCGCCCCAGCAGATGAGGGTCTCTCCGCCGGACTCGATCTGGTACACGACGTGGCCTGGGCTGTGCCCGTGGGTGGCGATCACCTTGACGCCCGGGGCGATGGTGACCCCGTCGGACGCGTCGATGAGCCGGTCCCGGTAGGGCAGGAGGTTTTTCGCCCCGCCGGTGAAGTGGTCGGCCGCGTGCCGGCTGGGAGCCGTCGCGACCTTGTCCAGGTCCGTCCAGAACTCGAAGTCCTCCGGGCTGACGGCGACTTTCGCGTTGGGGTAGACGAGTTCGCCGTCCGCGTCGACGAGACCCCAGACGTGGTCGGGGTGCGCGTGGGTGATGGCGACGATGTCGATGTCCGCGGGCTTGATTCCCGCGAGCGCGAGGTTGTGGACGGTCAAGCCGGTCTGCGAGCCGAACGTGGCCCGTCCGAGCTCGGGATCGACGCCGACGCCGCTGTCGAAGAGGATCAGCTGCTCACCGTTGTCGACCAGGAGGAGGTTCTGGTTCAGGACGACGTTGTCCGGGTCCAAGTGGTAGTCGGTGAGCAACCGGTCGACCTCGGCCGGGTCGGCGTTCGGGAAGTTGTCGCGAGCGGGCCCCATCTCCAGCACGCCGTCGCTCACGACCGTGCAGACGAAATCTCCGAGCGCGAACCGGGTCCAGCCGCCGGGCCGTTCCACGGGGTTTGACATGACGTCACTCCTTGCTTCGTTGCGAGGCTTCCGGATCGGTGCCGCTCCCGCGGCACCAGGGCGAACAACCCGTCAGGACGGTTGGTGCGCGTCCTCGACCGGCGGGGTGCCGTGGGTGTGGAACGTGGGAATCGTCTTCAGTCCCCAGGCTTGACCCTTCGCGCGTTCGGTCTGGGTCCAGCTGACGACGGGCCATTCGGGGTCCAGCAAGAGCCGCGCGCCGGCGTTGCAGAGCTCGATGCGGTTGCCGCCGGGTTCCCAGACGTAGAGGAAGAACGTCTGCTGGATGCTGTGCTTGTGCGGCCCGGTCTCGATGTGGACGCCGGCTTCGAGGAACACGTCGGCGGCGCGGAGGATGTCCTCGCGCGTGTCGGTCGCGAACGCGAGGTGGTGCAGGCGACCGTGAGCCGCCGTCCAGTCCGATGTGTACACGAGGTCGTAGGATTTGTCGGACACCGAGTACCAGATCGCGCTGGGGTTGCCGTCGTCGAGGACGATCTGCTCGGTGGGCCGCGCCGCGATGGAGCGCGTGACGAACTCGGCGTTGCTCCGGACGTCGGCGGTCAGGTAGTTGACGTGATCGAGCCGGCGCACATTGGCCCCACGCCCGGGAAACGGCGAGGCCTGGTTCTTCAACGCCGGAACTCGCCCTTCCGGTGCCACGTGGCGAGTCGTTTCCCAGTACAGGCCGTACCGGTGGCCGCCGGGTTCGACGAAGTGCCAGACGTCACCCAGCCCCCATTCGCCGGCGTCCCACCACCCCTCGATGCCCGCCGCCTGAATGGCCGCTACTCGCCGCCGCAGGGCCTGCGGCCCGCTCGCCCGCAGGTAGGTCGTGCCGATCCCGGGCTGCTCCCGCGCGACGACTTTGACCGTCCAGGCTTCGTAGTCGTCCCAGGCGTGCAGGTACACCGCCGGACCGTCGGTGTGCACCACGTCGAGGGACATCAGGCGGACGAAGAAGTCCACGGTCTCGTCGGGAGTCGCGGTGTAGAGCTCCACCCCGCCGACGTGCGCTACTTCTCGTACCCGATCGACGAATTCCATGATGCGCTTCCTTTCTGGTTTCCGACGGGCTCAGGCGTCGACCGGCTCGGTCCGGGTGCGTGGCCACCCGTTGTCCCAGCCGAACGCGTTGTCCAGCGACAGACGCCCGGGACCTGTTGCGAGGAGGACGAGCAGTGCCGCGACGAGCATCAGCGGGATCTGCATGCCGCCGCCCTCGCGCGGCGCGAATCCTTCGGCCGAGTCGATCAGCAGGGCGCCAAGGGTGAGGTGCACGATCGACGGGACAGCCACGATCCGCGTGAACAGTCCGAGGATGACCAATCCGCCGCCGATGAACATCAGCAGCGTCACCGCCCAGCCGATCAACCCGGACAGCGGGAGGCCGAAGTGTTGGCGGACCACCTCACCGAACGCGGCCGGCGTGAAATGCGTGCCGTGGCCGATCATGACCGTGCCGGCGACGAGGCGGACGAACAGCGGCACGACGGGCCGCAGATACCGGGATGGGGGCAGGGACACCAACGTCGAGAACGTCATTGCTCACTCCAGGGGGTCCACGGGCGGGAACCGGGGCTCGGCCCGGGTTGCGGTCGCAGCGGCATCCGGGAGGTCTTGCCGTTCCCGGATTCCGGCGGCCCTTGGTTCTTTCACCCTGCCCGCTGCGCACCCCAGGCGTCCATCGCGTCGTACTCAGCTTCGTTATGCGAGAGACGCATGCGGGTGGCGTGATCCCCGGATCCGGCTGGAGGCCGCGCGGGCACACCCCGCACGATCACAGGTCCGATCCGGTGCCAGGCTCAAGAGCCGAGTGCGGAGCCTGCCTGTACCAGCAACGAGCGCAGCCAGCGGTGCGCCGGATCGCCGGTGAGCCGCGGGTGCCACAGCATCGGGTAGTCGAATGAGCCGAACTCGGGCGGCAGCTCTGCGACGTGCAGGCGCTCACCGCGGTGCCGGGCCGCGAACCGGCGCGGCAGCAACGCGATCAGCGGCGTGCCGGGCAGGGCGGCGAGCGCGGCGCTGAAGTACGGGACGAGCAGTTCGGGCGTCGAGCTGATGCCCACCGCCGTCAGCCTGCTGGTGACGAGCATCTGCTGGCTGTGCATGGCGGCGACGCGCACGTGCGGGTGCCCGGCGAGTTCGGGCAAGGTCAGCGCCCGCCCCGCCAGCGGGTGGTCAGCGGCCATCACGCACACGAAGTCGTCGGTGAACAGCACCTCGCGCCGCAGCGGGGGTGGCGGGGTGATCGGGCTGAGGATGAGATCGACTCGCCCGCGGTCGACGTCGTCGAACGTGGTGGGCACCACCGGTTCCACCACCAGCGACATCTGCGGCGCTGCGCTGAAGAACGCCGAGTAGAGGACATCGGCCAGCATCTCCAGACCGTAGTCGGTGGACGCGAGGTGCATGGTGCCGGTCGCCGTCGCGGGGTCGAAGGTCGTCCCGCCGACCAGGGTTCGCAACCGCGGCATGATCTCCGAGAGCTCGTCCTTGATCGCCCGGGCCCGCGGCGTCAGCACGTAGCCGTCCGACGTGCGCACGAGCAGCTCATCGGCGAAGGTTTCCCGCAGTCGCGCCAGAGCCCGGCTCATCGCCGACTGGCTCAGGTGAAACCGTTCAGCTGCTCGGGAGACCTGCCGTTCCTCCAGCAGCACGTCGAGTGCTTTGAGCAGGTTCAAATCGACGTTCTCTAAAGGCACGGAACACATGCTAACTGCGTCGGCCATGCATTCACCGCTGCATGATCGACGAAGGCGAGTTCATGACGGCTCAGGTCCGGTCGAGCCGGGTGAAAGCGACTTCCTTGAGCAGAAGCAATGCGGCTGCTGCCGCGGGAACAGCAACCAGCGCACCGACCACACCGAGCAGCGTGAAGCCGAGCAGGACCGCGAGCACGGTGACGAGCGTGGCGAGCACCAGCGGGTACGGAACGGCGGACGCGCACAGCCAGACGAACGCCAGCGTCCCGGCGATCAGCGACACGATGAAGTTGCCCAGCAGGTAAGCGCCGACTTTGGTGAACACCGCGGCGCAGATGAGGATCACGCGGGGACGCCGTGAGTGTGGGGCGAGCCGGTAGAGCGCGGAGCGGGATCGCGCGGAACCGGGCTTCGAGCCCGAAGCGCTGGTTGAGCCGGCCGAGGGTCGTGTTCTGGTCGTGCAGCTGGGCGAGGTACTGCGGAACTTGCTCGCCCAACCGGCCGAGCTGCTCGACGCGCGGCGCCACCACCGCCGCGACGCTGCCCGCCGTGACCGCCGGCGCGGCCAGGACGACCACCGTCGCCGCGAGGGGCCGGGGCCTGCGCCGCGCCGGCCACGCCGTGATCGGCTCCAGGCCGACAGCGGAAGAACGCGACGCCAATGGGGTGCAGGACGCCGCCGGCGATGAGCAGCAGTTCCACTAGTCCGGCGGTGATGGCCACGCCTGCGGCTCCAGCCAGGCCGACGAAAAACGGAGACCGGCGGTCGAGCGGTTTGCCGGGTCGCCCCAAGGGTTTCTCGTCGTCGGCTGCGGCGTGCTCCGCCGTACCCTCCACCGCTTCGACAGGGTGGTCCAACCGGTGGGAGCCTGGGGCGGACGGTTCTGCCATGCCGGGCGCTACCCGGGTAGGGCAGCGAAAATCCACTCGATGGCGGCAGCTTCACGCTCCGGGAGGGGTGCGGCGCGGTTCGACGGGTGGGTGGGTGTCCGCCGGTGGGGTGCGTGCGCGCCGGGTCGGCGGCCGGGTGACCCGCCCTCGCATCCGGCTGGGGGCCGCGGCGCAGCAGACCTGCGAGCCCGAGGAGGTCGACGAGGCCCAGGAGGCCCCACAACCCGTTGTCGCCGGCTCGATTGTCGTCGCCTGGTGTGGTGTGGTTCTGGTCCTGCGCCTGGTGGACGACCGCGGCCTCCGCCTAACAGGAAGGAGCAGCCATGCCTACGGCAGGCACCGGCAGCGGTGCGAGCTCTCGGGGAAGCAACTCACCCTGGTCACAATCCCGTGTGGACCGCTTGTCGCGTTCTGGACTTCCCGCACCGCTCTCCTGGACAGCTGGCCAGGGTTGTTCGCCGCAGCGGGAAAGCTCCTGACCGAGCACGACGACCGGCCGAGTGTTCCTGATGTTCTTCGTGCGATCGGCTTGGTCTCGTGGCCGCAACTCGTGGCGGCCACCCTGGCGGCTCCTGAAGGTCTGCCCCGTCCTGATCACAGGAGCGCGATCCAGTTCCTGGACTGCGTACTGTCCCGGCAGCCGGGCATACGCTCGGCGAGGAAGTTTGCGGTGACACCACACGAAGAAGCCGATCCGCTCCCGGTCCTCGACAGTGTTTCGGTTTCAGTTGATCTGACGAGCAGTGGGCGTCCATTGAGGCTCTGCTACCGGTCCGGACGCGGAAATAGAAGCAATCGTGCGGAGCTGCGAACGAGTAGGTGCACAACCTCGCACATGCGAATGCGCTCAGCGTGCCTTGCCGTGAAGAAACGGTGGGCGGACATTCTTCATAACCCAAAGTGCACCGCGTACCAAATCTTCAACCGGTGCGCCGTGCAGCCGGCACACAGCCGGTTCAACGATCCGTTGAAATAGGTCTGGTCGTGTCGAAGTACGACTGCCGGCCGACGATGAGGTAGAGATCGGTATCACCCTGCCAGCAGAGAGGTCCCGGCGGTGGCCGAGTGACGGAGAGGATCACCGACGCACAACGCGGCGTCTGCCCCTGACAGCCCGAATCCTGTGTAGATGTTGTCCGTTCCACGTGATCTTCACCTGGCGTGGGCGCTGTACCTGGCGCGGAGTGGGTGGCCGGTGTTCCCGCTGCGCCCGGGCACGAAGAACCAGCCTGCGGTGACGGCCCGGCCGGGGTCCGGCTGCGCAACTCGGCGGGGCGGATCGCGCCGCGCGTCGACATCCGCGCGGGCGGCGGCTACGTCGCCGCCCCCGGATCCGCGACGACCAACCAGAGTGCCTACCGGGTCGCCGACGACACCGACCCGGTCTGACCACCCGCCCACGACAATCGCCGAGCGAGCAGTGCGACGGGCGACTGTGCCGTTCCTGTTCACGTTTCTCCGTGCTGACTGGGGATCGTCCGTAGGGATGTCAGATTCCGATGGGGATTGCGTCGATGGCGCAGGTGAAGTGGGGGTAGCGACCGTCCATTTGTTGCCGTCGCCGTTCGGCTTCGTCGTGGGTGAGGAACGCCCCAATGGCATGGGTGTCTCCGTCCTGCGTGCCCATAGTGAGGACGTAGATGTAGCGGTAGCGGGAGCGGTCTTCGGTGGGCAGGTCGCCGGTGGTGCGGATGGCTTCGACGAGTTCGTCGATGGTGGCCATGGGACTGCCGAGCCCGCCGGTTACACCGTTGAGCGCGGTCTGCGCCCACCGGGGCTTGGCTGGAGACGACCATGGGGCGCTGCCGCCGGAGGGGTCGGCGAAGTAGCTGGGCTCGCCGAGGTCGCGGTCCTCGTGCCAGCCGACAGCCCGGGCGACGATGTAGTCGACCCCGCCGCCTGCTGGCTGCAGGACGAAATAGCGGTGTCCCTCGCCGAATTTGTTGTCCGCTGGGTCTTGGTAGCTGACTTCGGGGGTCTCAGCCTGGATCTGGGTCTGCTCGGCTGGGGTGGCGCAGCGGATGCGAAGCCCCTGGTAGTGGCTGCGGACCTTGATCACGTCGACGGGTTTGAAGAGCACGTCGACGCGCGTCCGGTCAGTGCCGCCTTCGCTGCGCAGCAGCAGCTGGCCATGGCTGGGGGTGTAGTCCCACCACTTGAACGTCCGGTCGGAGCGGTAGAGCTCCTTGCCGGGGGTGAGCTGGTCGCTGTTGTTGAGCCAGGCATGTGCGGTCACAGGGCAGATCATCCAGGGCGCCGACGAGACGGATGGGGGTGGGCTGCCCCCGAGTTAGTGCAGTCAACGGTGCAGTGGGGCACCTGGCACCCGGCCGGAAGCGAGGAAGCAGCAGAGCGCGTCCACTACCTGAACCGTGGTGAGGCTCGATGAGCGCGACACGACGATCGAACGGACCGACGCGACCTGGAACCCCGTCACCGGCTGCACCGAGGTCACCGACGGCTGTGATCACCGCTACGCCGATACGTTCCCCGAACGCCGGCGCGGCACCTTCGGGTCCCGCTCGGAGAGGAACCCGGGGTCAATACCGGAAGCGGGCTGTGTTCTGGTCGATCCGCAGCTGAAAGTCCGTGAGGGGGACTCCACTCCCACTGGGGATCAGGACGAGTCCCACGGCTTGGATCACCTCATCCGCTTCCAGCGCAGCCTCTGTGGCATCCCGTTTCCATGCGGCACGCGACGCCTCGAACAGTGGACGAAGTTCGGCCCATGCGGCTTCGGGCTCAAACCGGCATTCCGACCAGAACATGTCCTGTTCCTGGAAGAACAGTGTCCCGATAACACGGGTTCCCTGTCTGAGTTGCCAACTCTGCTCGGTCATTCGGTCCCTCCGCTGCGCTGACGGGAACCGTAGCGCGCACTGGCTGGGGCTGGTCGTCGAAGGGACAGCATCACCGCCGACAGCCGGCCTGGCAGGCCGGTGGGCTACCGCGAACTCGGGCCCGACGCCTGTCCGATGGTGTGCGTCGGCACACAGACCGCCGGCCGCACCACGTCCAGTACCGCTGCTGGCCGCCAACCGCGATCCGCTCGGCGTGGAAGTCCACGGGATGAACTTCCGGGGCGCGGATCACTACTGCGGAGACAGCGCGAAGGCAGACATCGAGGGCTTCCCCGCGCGGACCTGTTCTGTGCCTTGCCCTGTCCCCGCCCCGAAGCCCGCACCGGCTTCACCATCCCGAACCTGGACAGCTGGTTTCTCGACCCCGCAACCGGGCCACGGTGCTGTGTCACGTGCTGTCCCTCGTCCTGGCCTGGACCGCGAAAGGAGCTCCCACCGCCAGTGACGTACTGCAGATGCGCCAGTTCACGCGCTGGGCCCCGTACCTCGGGGGATTCCTTCAGCACCACGGAATCGAGGGCTTCCTCGGCAACGCCGACGCAACGGCCAGGCACGGTCGGACACAAGCAGACCGGCCCCGCACCAGTTTCGCTGGTCGCGGGGCCGGTCTGCGCTGGTCGGAATACGTGCCCCCGGTGAGATTCGAACTCACACTGGACGGGTTTTGAAGCGGCCCAAGTGGATCATGGCTTTGAACTGGCGTTTGTCGAGGTCACGGTATCGCGCCTGGCAATGGTGATCGCTGCTGGGGGTTGCTGGCGTTCGTTCGCATCCACTCACAATCGCCGATAAACGCTGGGTAAGTGATGGAACTTCTACCGCCGGAGAGCTCTCCGAAATAGATCAAGCGGCCCGCAGCCTCATCGGTCTGCGGGCCGCTCGACGGCTCGGGATGTAACACCAGTCTTGATCATCGCGACCCTCACCCCGACATCATCCGAGGGGGACCAACAGCCATGACCTACCCACCCCAGCACAGCCCGTACCCCGCGCCACCCCGGCCACCGAAGAAGCCGGTCTGGCCCTGGGTCGTCGGACTATCGGGACTCTTCGTCGTGGTCATCGTCGTCACGGCCGTGCTCACTGCCGGCATCCAGGCCGCCCGCGATCGAGCCGTCGCGCGTGGAACGAGCCCGACGCCCACCTCTGCGGCGGCCAGTGAACGGGCGCAGGCCCAGGCGCCACCGTCGACTTCGACCACGGCGCCACCCACAACTACCGGGCCGGTTACGCAGGTCACCGAGGGCACGTTCGAGGCAGGCGTGGACATCGTCCCCGGCAAGTACAAGGGCCGTTGCGACGGCGCCGGCTACTGGGCGATTCAGCGATCGACGGACCCCACCGACATCGTGTCGAACGAGTTCAGCCCGAAAGGCGGGCTGATGCAGTTTGAGGTGAAGAAGGGCCAGTACGTCCGCACCCACGGCTGCACCTTCGACAAGGTCTGACCGGGTCAGAAGATCGTCAAGGTTCCGAAAGGCGCTGCTGGTCGCTCGGTGACGTCGTCTGGGCGGCACCAGGTGGTGTATTCGCCGCGGGCGAGCACCAGCGCGCCCGGGCCAACGAGCACTCCGTAAACGTCGTCTCGGAGGTGCTCCGCGGAATGCCAGTCCGCGTCGCCTGGCTCGAGCTGACCGGCCATGAACGCGAAGGCCACGACGAGTGTGCTCGGATCGACGGGTACGCCGTCGGGGGTCTTGGCCGATACCCGACCCTCGACGAACTCGCGCGAGATGAACGCCTGTCTGCGCATCACACCTCCGTGAAGGTCCAGCGGGACGTGAGCAGCTCGGTGGAGTAGCGGCTCGGGAGCAGCTGGGCGCTGACCGTGATGTCTCGGACGCGTCCGGGCACGATGGGCTCGGTGAGCACGCTGGCCAGAACGACGACGATGAGCGCGGCCGGTGCGTCACGGATCGGCGACAGGACGAACTGCGACGTCGCGATCCCGCCGAGAGCGGCGGTCGCTGCGCGGAAGCCCGCGAGGAGCCCCTGGGCCGTGGCCACAGCCGTCAACGCCACCGACGTCGCACTGCCCGGAACCAGCCCGGCGCTTGCCCGCGACGCAGCGTCGAGCACCGCCAGTTTCTCGCGCGCCGTCGCGAGCGCTGTCTCAGCGCGAGCGGAGACAGCGAGGGTGGCTGCTCGGTCCTGGACGTTCGCCAGGCCGGCGGTTGCGACCGCGGCCGCGGCGAGCGCGACGGGCTGCTCACGTGCTGCGGCGAACAGGACCTGGGCGGATGCCGAGCTGACGAAACTGCCGGCCGCGTCCCGGAACGCTTCGAGTTCCGCGCGTGCTGTCGCGGAGACTGCGAGGACGGCCGACGTAGTGCGCGTGGGGGTCAGCGTTGCGGCCGGCACAGCGACCACTGGGAGCGCGGTCGGCTGCTCGTGCACCGGCGTGAGGGCGGCCGATGCGGTGGCCGCCACGGCGAGGGTCCTCGGGCGAGTGCTGAACGCGCCAAAGCTTGCCCAAGCCGTGGCACTGGAGGACAGCACGCCCTGCTGGATGCCGCCGGTCGGCGGGTCAGTATCCGGGGTGAGGGCCGTGGTCCCGGCGGTGAAGTCGCGGTGGTTGCCGGAGACGTCGGCCAGCGACGCGGCCGCGAACGGCACGCTCGTCCAGAGACCCGAGGTTCGAGCCGCGGGGGCCGACAGGCTCGGTGTGATCAGGCTCTCGGCTGCGATCTCGGCGTCGGAGAGCACGGCCGTCCAGATGCGGTCGTGCGCCATCGAGCCTTCGAGCCACTCGGAGGCGTCCGAGGGCGAGCGGCCGAACAGTGTGATCCCGCTCGGCGTGCCGTTGGTGTTCACGGTGCCGGTGACCTTGGTCAGCGATCCCGGGGTCGTGCCGTAGAAGAGCTGGGCGGCGCCGCCGGCGCTCATCGTGACCGCGAGGAAGACCCACGTCCCGAGCGCCTGCTCGGCACCGGAGATGCCGGCCGTGGAGGAGCTGGAGTAGAGCGTTGGGGTCCGGCCGTTGGCTCCGCGGAAGCTGAAGATCGCCGCTGTGCCGCCGCCCGCGTCCACCCTGAAGACGGGGTGGAACAGGTTCCCGGAGTGCACGGCGGCGATCTTCACCCAGCAGCAGAAGGTGAAGGCGGCCAGCGACGGCGCCGAGCTGATGCTGACGCGGTCGCTAGCGGCGTCCGAAGTGGCGGCCATCGGCTACCGCCTACGGCGTGTTGTTGAGCGCGAACGAGGCGGCACCGACGGCGAACGAAATGGTGTCGCCGGCGAGCGTGGTGATCGCGGTTCCGAAGGTGCCGTACCACGAGTAGCGCGGAGAGGCATTGGAGTCCTTCAAATTCGCTCCGACGATCGTGGCTGCCGGCATGCCGGTGAACGCGATCACCGCCGAGTTGGAGATCGACGCCGAGCTTGTGTCGCCGCTCGTCGTGAACGTCTGGTCGGCGTAGCTGCCGCCGGACACGGGCGTGCCGTTCGCGCTCGCCGACGGCGTCGTGGTCACCAGCTCGAGTTTCGAGCTACCGGTCGGCTCGACGTACGCTGTGCCGCGGATCGAGGCGTTGAGCAGTCTCGCCGCTTCGGCCGTCTTCAGTCCGCTCGCCATGGATCAGCCCGCCGTTCCGAAGGCCGTCGCCTTCTGCTCGTCGGTGAAGGCGTCGACCGCCGCCGCGATCTCCTCGGCGTGCTCTTCGAGGAAGGTGCGGAAGTCGTCACCGGTGAGGTCGCCGGCGCCGTCGCGCGCGACCTGGCACTGCTCGCATCCCTTGAGCGCGTGGCAGTCCATGTGCCACGCGACCTGGCCGCCTTCGCCGAGCACGAGCTGGTGGCGCGGGTGGTCGTCGTTCATCGCGCAGCCGGGGCAGGTGCGGTCGTCGGCCATGATCAGCCCTCCAGGTTCGTCACGACGTGGGCACCGTCGGACGCAACGGGAGCAGGGTGCAGCGGGCCGGGCAGGGCGTACACACCGATGGCGCCGAGCGCGGCGCTGGCGAGCTGCACGATCTCGTCGATGCTGAGGTGGCCGTCGGCGATGAAGCTGGTCAATAGGACGAGCACCGCGCCGAGCACCGCGAGCACGGCCTTGGCGTACCGGGCGACGCCGGCGGACAGGTTCGGAACGACGGCGACGCCGAGCGCGGTGCACCCGACGATGCACAGGTTGATCACGTCGACGGACGACAGGGCACCGTCGATGATGAACGGAAGGAGCGCGGTCAAGAGGGTGGCGATGACCTGCACGAACGCCTTGGCGTACTGCATGGATTTGCCTTTCTGGTGGTGGGGCTCGGGTTGGGTGAGGGTGGCGATGAGCGCCGTGAGCTTCTGCCCGATGGTGGGTTCGCCGATCGGGCCGGAGTGCTGGCCGATCAGCTGACCTGGCGACGCGCGAACTCGTCGTTGACGGCCTTGGCGAGCGCGTCCGCGTCGATCTGCGGTGCGGTGATCTTCAGGCTGATCTGCGTCGCGAGCTGATCGACGTCGATGCCGCCGGTCGTGAGCTTGTTCAGTTGTTCGGGCATGCCCTGGACGACGCGCAGGATCATGCGGGCCACCTCGGCGAAGTCACCGGACCAGACGCCGTCCTTCATTTCGCCGTTGGGCTGGTCGCCGGTGTACCGCTGCTGCTGGAGGTGCAGCAGGTCGGTGACTGGCTTGATCGCGTCGACCTTGGCGTTGATCGTGGCGATCGCGGTCAGGATCTGCTGTACCTGGGCGTCGGTCATGTCGTCCTCCTGGGCAGTGGGGAAGCGGTAGAGCTCGTTGATGTCGCAGGTGACGCCGCCGACCACGCGGACGGTGGGCGCCTTATTGCGCTGCCAGAGGTGCACCCACTGCTTGTCCGCTGCGGACGGCTCGGAGCCGCAGCGCCAGAAGCCGGACGCGACGCCGGCCTTGCGCACCGCGGTTTGGGTCTCGACGAAGCCGTAGTGGCCGGTGCGCCCGAGCCCGAGTACGTCGCGGAAGCCGCGGATGTAGTCGACGGTGTCGTCGATCTGCCACTGCGCCGAGGCGTGCGCGTCGCTTGCGCCGAAGACGAAGATCTCGTTGTCGGGCACGCCGCAGACACGGGCGTCGGCAAGCGCTGCCGCGGCGTTCGCGCGGCCGCGCGCGTAGTCGTCGTCGGTGCTGGAGCCCCAGCTGTCGTTCGTGCCGAGCTCGGCGACGAGGTACACCTCGAGGCCTTCGGCCACCAGGTTGCGGTACTCGGCGGCGGTGAGCCGTTTGCCGGCGGAGCCGAGGCCGATGTACCGGACAACGCCGCCGAACTGCGCCGCCTTGAGCTGGGCGCCCGTCGGCCGGCCGCTGGAGTAGTCCGCGAGCTGCATCAGTTCACCACCGGCACGACCGCGTCGCCGCTGTCGGCGAGGAGCTCGTCGTAGTCCTCCCAGCGGAGCCACGCGTAGCCGCTGTCGGCCCAGGACGGGCCCCAGGAGTTGCGGACGCGCACGGCCTCGCGCTCGACGTCCATGCCGACCATGCAGATCTGGTGGCCGCCGGCGACCTGCGAGTCGAAGTCGACCCGGATCGTGTGGTCGCTGTCGACGTCGAACATCGACTCGTACCAGGTGATTCCGGTCGAGACGGGGCGATCGAGCAGCAGATGCAGCACGGTCGACAGTCGGAACGCGTGGTGGTACGAGCGGATGAGGCCGGCGTTCTTCAGTGCCTTCATCGACCAGAGGCCGGTCGAGCCGGTGTCCTCGGGCTCCCAGGAGCCGGGGATCTCGGTGTCGTCGATGCGGGTTTCGGCGCGGTAGAGCGCCTGCGCGTCCTGCTCGTCGAAGTTGCGGTCGGAGGGGTTTGGATCGGTGTTCAGGCAGCCGAGTGCCGCGTTCGCTGTGCAGCTGCCGATGTTGCCCTGGTTCCACGGGGCGACGCGGGCCTTGTGCAGCACGTCCTCGAGCGGCCGCGGTCGCGCGATCTCGCGGGCGTCGTACGCGCGGGACCGCGGGTCGTGGAGGACGTGCCGTCCAAGCCGGTATCTGCCGCTGGCCTGGGGCAAATGGCGAAAGAACATGCGGTGCTCCTCAGTTTCCGGGGTTCGAGGGGGGCGGCTCGGTTGACGAGGTGGTCTGCGGTGGGGGATAGGTGGCGACGACGCACTGCCAGGAGTCGGCTGCGCCGCCGTCAGCCAGACGCCCGCGAATCTGGGTGAACGAGCCGCCGTACGGGCACAGGGCCTCTGGGTGGTCGATGAAGTACTGGGCGACCGCGGCCTCGATCTGGTCGGCGCTTGGGGGCGGGCCTGGCGGACCGGCCGGCCCGGTGTCGCCGTTCGCGCCGTTCTCACCAGGCTTCCCAGGCTCACCTGATGGCGGCGGGTTGGTCGCGAGGTAGCCGGCGAGCGCGCTGCTCAGCTGGCCCGGCGTCGGCTGCTGCGGCGCGATCGGGTTCGCCGCGACGTACTGGGCAACCGCCTGACCCAGCTCGCTGGTCGTGGGGTGCGAGTCCGGGAGCGACGCGAGCACCTTCGCGGTCGCGGCCGACACGATGACGTCCGTGTCTGGCGCCGTGCCCGGATTCGGGATCGGCACTGGCTGCTGACCCCGGGCCTGCAGCTCCGCGTTCGCCCGGTCACCGGTCCGCTTCGATTCCTCCGCCTGCTGCCGCAGTGTGGAGACCGCGGTGTCGGTCGCGGCCTGCCGCAGGTACAGGTTGGTGACGGCGAGGCCGCCGAGGATCACGATCAACGCCACGATGACCGCGTTGGCGACGATGAGCTTCGGCCACCAGCGGCGGATTTCAGCGCGCGCCGCGGAGCGGCCCTGCTGGCGGGCTTCCTGCGGCGCGGCCTCGCCGAGCGCGTGCACGCCGTCGCGGGCGGTCTGGAGCAGGTCGTCCTCAGGCCGATCGTCCACTGGTACCCCCGTCCCATGTCGGATCGCGGCGGATCAGTTCGGCGTTGAGCCGGCCGACTTCCCGGAGCAGCTCTTTGACTTGGTCTTGTGCTTCGTCTCGCTCGCGGTACGCGTCGGTCAGGCTCTGGGCCACGAGATCGAGAGCCTGATCAGTGCGCTGCACGATCGCCGGAGCCGGCAACGCGGGCGGATCAGATCCCTTGTCCTTAGCCGGTTTCCCGACCTTGATCCGCTCGACGAGTGCCGGACCCGCGGCGGTGGCGATGACGCCGAGAAGCGTGAGCACGGCGAGCACGACCGCCAGCCACGGTGGTCCGGACGCCGGCGCGTCGGCAGCGAGCAGCACGCGACCCCCTCGAACTCGGAATCACCTCTTCGCGGTGCGACGGTCGGCGAGACGGGCGCGCGATCGCTGCCACAGCGCGAACCCATGGACCGGCGCGATCAGCAGCAGCGTGTGGACCGGACCTCCCCAGCCCGTGGCTTCGCCGGTCACGATCGTGACGACGAGACCCAGGCCCCAGAACACCGAGGCGAACGCGGCCAGCGAATGCCCGACGGTCAGCCGGCGCACGGCAAGGAGCAGACCGGCCAGCAGAAACGCCGCGCCCCACACCCGGATCGGGACCCCGAGCCCACGGATGAAAGCGAAGCTACCGCCCGAAGACCAGCTGTCCGGCCCGAGCAGGTACCCGGCTCCGAGGACGATGGAGTGGACCGCGAGCAACCAGACCGGCACCGCGACGGCCGGCCGCGCCGCGCTACCAGGGCTTTCCTGCGCCACGATCAGCCCTCGGGAATTACGGTGTTGTGCGTGTTCGGCGTCCCGTCTCCATTGTGCTCGGACATCAGGAAGTAGCCGCGGAACGAGGAATCGTAAGTCCAGGCGTCGGGCCACCGCTTGCTCTGCCACACCTCCTGGCCGCTCACGATGTCCGTTCGCGCCTGCCACTCGCCGGGGTCGTTGGTGAGCGGGCTGAGGGCCTTGAACTGCAGCAGCAGCTCGACGATCCCCTTCGCGGTCTCGATGTTGGCGTCGGTGAGGTCGGCGTAGGTGCCGACGATCATGACGATCGCCGCGCGCACCGGGTCGGTGATGCCCTCGTGGTCAAGCTCGGCGATCGCGTGATCTCCCAGCGCCGTCACGAGGAGGCTCCGGTCTGCACCAGTGCGAATGACGCTTCTTCACCGATCTGGACCTTGGCGACGTCGACGCACTGCCACGCGCCGTCGGCATAGACGAGCCCGACGGCGTAGGCGCCGTAGCCGGTCACGACGGCGTCGACCACACTCGCGCCGACCGGGCCGTGCCGGATCACGAATTTCCCGTCGACGTCGCCGAGCACCACGCTCCCGTAGCCCGGCAGATCAGCGTCGATCGCCGCGCGCAGGTCTTCCGCGGTGGACGCTTCCTGGATGTCGACGAGCACGAAGATCTTGGACAGCTTCTGGTAGATCGGCATGCGGGCTCCCGTCTCACTGGATTCGGGTGAATTCGATGAACGTGGCGTGCGGCACGGACGTCAGGTCCCAGGTTCGGGCGACCGCAGAGTAGAAGTTCGCCGTCACCGCTCCGCTCGAGGCGGTTCCGTCGCTGATGACGGTGAGGCAGCACGAGCCGGAGTTGATCGGCACCGGGCCGACGACCCGGGCGCGCGACGCGGACCAGGCCACAGAGCCGGTTGCGATGCTGAGCTGGCCCATGTTCGCGAAAATCGTGGAATCGAGCACACGGCCGCCGAGGTTCACCAGCCAGGTTCCCGGCGCAAGCTGGAACGCGGTGTTGCCTGCGCCGCTGGGCACGACGTCGGCGTGTGCTGTGACGGCAGTGTCGAAGGCCAGCTGGTTGTTGCCGGCCGCGGTCGTTCCTGCGGTCTGCCGCTCATAGCGGGCGTAGCCGTCCTTACGGGCCCGCCGATGAACTCGCTCGATTTTGTTGTCGAGCATGCGCAGGGCCTGCTCGGTGGTGGCCGCAATGCGGATGTCGTTCAACGGCACGGCATCCCCCTCACGCGAGCGAGAGCTCTTGGATCTTCAGGGAGACGGTGCCTGCGTTCTGACCGTTGCTCATGCCCATGATCCGGCGGCGGTACTCGCCGTCGGCGATGACCGGGTGCTTGGTGTAGCGAAGCATCGGCATGTCGCCTTCGTCCCACTCGCCCAGGGCCGGGGAGATCTTCTTGCCGCTCGCGTTGAGGCCATCGATGCGGACCTCGGGACTCCACGTTTCCTTCGGAACCGAGTACTCCTTGAGGATCGCCGACGCGTAGCTGTTGAGCTTCGTCAGGTCCTTTTCGTCCGAGTGGCTGGTGTCCACGTAGTCGGCGTACGGAATCCCCTGGGCCTGCAACGCGGCGGTGTTTTCTGCGTACCCGATCAGCGCGGTGCTGCCGTCCCCGCTACCCTTCGCCCAGACTCGGTGGGGTCGGGGGATCGACAGGTTGTAGTCGACGTCGGTGTTCCCGATCGCAGCGCTGAGTTCCCAGACAGCGTTGAGGTTGAGGTTCCCGAGCGCTGGAGTTCCGAGCTTGAGTTCCCATCCAATCGACGGCGCCTGGCCGGTGAAGAACAGGTACGGCTTGAAAATGAACTCGGTCCCGTTGTCCGTCTCCGTCTCGTCGGACAGCCGCTTCCAGACCTCGGTGAGGTCCTTGCCGAGATAGGTGCGGGTCAGTGTGCCCGTCTCGCCGGCGCCGTCGTTCAGGCGGAATGGCAGTGCGGCGCCCGAGTCGCTGTCGCCCAGCGACTTCACCAGGATTTCGCGCATCACGGCGCGCTGGCTGGCGTTGCTGATCGTCCAGTCGTTGGCACTGTTCAGGATGGTGGCCGGTTGGCCGTTGGGCGTGCGGACCTCTCGGTTGTCGAAGATCGCCCCGACGCCGGCACCGCTGACGGAGAACGTGTTCTCAGACTGCTTGAAACCTGCCGACGAGGGGAATCCGGCCTGCAGTGGGTGCTCGTCGTGGAGCACCGCGAAGAAGTGCGCCCCGCCGAGCGTCCATCCGAGAATGTCGGTCTTGCTGTTTCCGCGCTGCCCGAGGTCGACGTTGAAGCCCCACTCGCCCTTCGTGCAGATTTCGGTGGACCACGAGGGTGCTTCCCGCGGGTAGATCTCGCCTTTGACGATCCCGGTAGTGGCCTCGCACGCCAAGACCCGGTAGGTCCCCATCAGATCAGAGCCACATCTTGATCGGATCGATGTTCGCGGGTTCGACGACTACCTGCAGCTGGTGCTGTCCCACGTTGTTGGTCTGCCAGCGGACGTTTCGTAGTGCGCTGGCCCCGGCGCCGCGCATGAAGACGTCGGCGGTGACCGTCTGGGCCGCGGTGAACGGACCCACTGTCATATCCGGACAGTTGGTGACCTGCGAGTAGAAGTCGTTGTCCGCCCCCAGGGAGTCAGCCCCGCCGAAGTTGATCAGGGTGGCGCCGATCTTGGTGCGGCACTCCCAGGTGAGGTCCCGCCCGGCATCGACGTTCACCCGCGCTCGGGGCGTGAGCACCACGGGGATTCCGAAAGCCGGGATGTCCACCGACACCATGTCCACAAAGGATCCGACCGAGGTGACTGACTTGAACCCGTCGGCGGCGGGCTGCGCGGTGTATATGAGCTTGCCGCCATCGCCCCGCCAGCCCGCGGTGATTCCGTCGCTGGCGATGTAGTAGGTCTGGGCCGGGAAAGGATGGCCGACCACGTATCGCGTGTCGCCGGCGTACGCCCCGGCTTCGACGAACGTGGCGCTGGTGATCTTGGCGTCGTTGCCGTACAGGATCCGGCGGCCACCGCGCGCGACCAGCCCGGGACCGCGTAAGTCCTGGATCGTGCCGATGACGCCGCCTGCCTCGATCGGGATCGCAGCGAGCGGGATCCACCCGTTGGCCGGGAGCGCGCCCGACGGGAGAACGGGCGTGCCGCTGGTGTTGTCGCCGGTGACGACCTGCACGCCGAAGTACCGCTCACCAGCGGTGCTGGCGATGGCGCTGTTGCGGTCGTCCCATACGCGCCCCACGACGAGATCGAGGCGTCGCTGTGTTCCGCTGGCCGCATCCAAGGGCAGCGTCTTCTGCGAGTCCAGACCGCACAGGTACGGCCCGTTGCTGGGTGTGTCGATGAGGCAGTTGCCGATCGCGACGACTGCGTTCATGCCGCTGGTGGTGACGCGTAGACCGCCGTGGCTGACGGTGCCGAGCGAGCCGGAGCCGCCGCCGACGGCGCCGCCAGCGAACACACCGGAGCGATAGCTCATGACCGAGCCTGGGGCCGGCGTCACGAGGCCGGCGAGCGCGTATCGCGCGTCCTTCTCGTCCATCTTGAGATGCACGGCGAACGGGTCGAACGCCGACTTTACGACGGCCTTGACGGTGGGCACGGGGTCGCCTCCTCCTACCAGTAGGCGGCACGAAACCAGCAGGTCAGCGTGCCGAGATCGGTCGATGGCCCAGAGTGTGCGAGGCCGATGGTCAGGGTTTCGCCCTTCGGCACCACGAAGGCGTCCCACTGCGCGGGGCTGGCGAGGTAACCCGCGGAGGTGGCTCCGTCGAGGAGGAAGCTGGGGTCGTCCGGGTTGATGTCGATAAACCGGCCGGGGTCCAGCACGGCGTTGTAGCGGATTGAGCCACCGGCCACCGCGAGTACGGGGGTGTCCAGACGGCCGTCGAGGCGCAGGATCGGCGCGCTCGGCGCGGTGCCACGGGTGTTGTCGAGCAGGATCGTGCCGGCGGACCCGGCCGGGCCGAAGTCGAGGCCGGCACCCCCGCCGGCTGCGAAGTCGAGGCCGCCACCGGTGACGAAGTCGAGACCTGTCGTCGAGTTCTGCGGCACCGTCGTGACGAGCTTCGTCCATTCGAGGTCGTAACGGCGCGGATCGGGTGCGTTGAACTGCATCGAGATTTCGAAGCCGGGATGCTGTGCGTCGATGATCTTCGGGAGGATCTCGCCCTCGCGGGTGATGTACTGCACCAGGCTGCCGCCGTCGCCGCGGTAGATGAGCGGGTAGGTCGTCGACACGTCGGCGCACAAGGCCATCGCCCGCAGCATCGCGCGGTCGCGCGCCGCCCAGTCGTCGCGGCGGGCGTAGCCGCGGATGACGAGCGTGCCGCCGCCCTTCTTCTGCTGTCCCGGAATCCAGGTCGACCCGATCCGTTGGAACTTGTCGGCGTACTCCGTCGTCGGTTCAGCCGACGCCATCGGTTCGCTGTCTTCGGTAAGGATCCACTGGATCCCCTCGGCGTCCCGAACCCCGCTGGTGTCCCGCGCGGTGTTGAGGATCAAGCCGTCGATCTCCCACACGGGCGGCAGATGAGCCGGCACGCCGCCCACCTCCTTCGTGGTCGAGGTGCGGTCAGACGCGCCGGAGGCTGTGGACGACGTACCGGCTCGCGGAGCGGCCCAGCGACGTCTCGTCCATCCCGGGCGATGGGTTGATGGTCTGCTGCACCACCACCGGCTCCCGCTGCTCTGATGGCTCGAAAGGTGTGGCGTAGCCGCCGCGCCCCAGCCGGTCCAGCGCCGATTCGAGTGCGCGGTTCTGGGCCACAGTGAGCACGCGCTCGCCGCCTTGCAGGACCGCCGGCACATCGTCGAGCGCCGAGCCGGGCACGCGGCCGCCGTCGTGGTACCAGTGCGGGCTCCGCGACAACCACGCCGCCCACGCCGCCGCCGGCGTACCGTACGCGTCCTTGATGTAGTTCAGGCCCCAAAGGGTCTGACCCTGGATCGTCGACTCGATTGGCCCGTGGACGCTCGTGAGCTTCTGGAACAGGCCGCGTGCCGACGACGTCGGATTCGCGGCGTTCGGGTCGAACCCCGATTCGCCGTTCACCAGGGACTGCAGCGCCGCCCATTGCGGCCCGTCGCCCCATCCGAACGTCGCCGCGACCGCGCGGACCGCGGCGATCACCTCCGGGGAGCCGCCGACCGCCGTGGTGAGCATCGCGGTCAGGCGATCCACGCCGACCTTCGTCAGCGCCGATGCGCCACTGCGAACCAGTCCCTGGCCGGCCAGGCCCGCCGCGTTCCCCGGCCACATCTGGTCGACGAAGTCGAGCTGCGACAAGGCATTTGCGAACGCGGCTGTCATCATCGCGACCGGGTCCGCGCCCGCCCCACCACCCGACACGAACCGACCGCCGACGACCGGAAGCGACGCCGTGCCGCTGAACTGGCTGCTGTCCGCCCCGGAGGCACGACCACCGACGAGCACCGGCACGCCGAAGTCGCGTGCCTCAGCGTTCAGGCCTCCGAGGGTCAGTGCGGTGTGGTGGCCGTTGAAGCCCGTCGCGAAGGCCGACGACAACCCACGTACGAAGCCTGCCCACGGCTGTGACGCCGCCACTCCCAGCCGCCGATACGGGTTCGCCTCACCGCGGAGGACGTTCGTCGCCGCGGACACGAGCCCCGAGCAGTCGTAGCCGTAGGGGCCGACACCGCCCCACACGTACGGCTTGCCGGCTTGAGCCCGCAGGAACTGCTGACCCCGGACGACCGTGGCGTTCAGCGCCGAGCCCGTGTCGGCCACGACCGCACCGCCCTGCGCGAACCGACGCGGGCTGAGCCCGGCTGCTTCGAGGGCCTCCGGCTGCCCGGAGTTCAGCGCCTCGAGGAACGGCTGCACGCGCTTGGCGATCGCGGCACGCACCACGAACTCGTTGTTCGACAGCAGCGCGCGGATGCTGTCCGAGGTGTCGGTGCCGGCGCCGCGCACGGGGCCGCCGGTGGCGAATGCGACCGGGACCGGGTTGACGTGCCGACCGAGCGCGAAGTCCGCATCCAGCTGGTTCCACGCGGCGATCAGGCCCTGGTTGAACGGGAATGTCAGCACCCAACGGATCGGGTCGGCTGCCGCAGTGCTCACACGACCGAACTGGGTGACTGCCCAGTCTGCGGTGTTCGTCATCGCCACTCGGAGCTGAGCCAAGCTGGCCATCAGGGTGTTGATGGCGGCCAGTTGGCCGTTGGTCGAAGCCCACGCCGTGGTCTGCATCGTGGCCCAGGCGATCGCGGTCTGCTGCTGGAGCAGCGTGTGCCGCGCCGAGATGGTGTCGTCGGCCGCCGTGGTCGCCGCGACGAGCTGTGACCAGTACGTCACCGTGTCCTGGACCAGCTCCGCGAGCTCGGCGTTGAGCGCGCTCACGAGAGCCGTCACAGTTTCCGCGACGTCGCCCAGGTTCGCGAGAGCGTCGACGTCGATCGTCAGGGACGTGTTGCTGCCAACCACGCGTGACGCCGTGCCCCCGCCGACGATCCCGCCATCGGCGAACTTCCCCGCGTTGATCCACTCCAGCAGGCCGCGGTTGCGCGCGGTCGCTGCCGCGTTCACCACGAACTCGCCGTTAGAGCCCCACAGCGGGACCGCGTCGTCTCGCGGACCACCCGGGCCGACGATCGGGCCACCGTCGGCCCGCCCGAACGGGTTGGCCCAGCCAGGCAGGAACAGGTTCGGGTTGTTGATCGCCGGCGAGCCCTCGCCGAACAGCCCGGCCAGGAACTTGCCCAGCGGGTTGTCTCGCACGAACTTGCCCAGCTTGCCCAGTGTCTTGTTCAGGCCGTCGATCAGGAACGCGCTGATCTTGTCCCAGTCGAGCTGGAACATGCCTTCGAGCAACGACTTGATCGGCGCCGGCAGCAGGTTCGTGATGATCGTGGAGATGACCCCGCCTACACCGTGAGTGAACCAGCCCCAAATCTTCGACCAGTCGACATCGAAAATCTTGTCGAAAAGGCCTAAGATACCGCCGCCGAACAGGGCTGTTTTGATGGCGTCGACGATGCTCGCGACGCCACTGCCGTACCGGTCGCTCAGGGCACCGAAGTCCAGGTTGAAGAAGTCCGAAACGACCTCGATCAACTTCTCGATCGTGTCGACGATGTCGATGAACAGCCCGATCGCGTACACGATCATGGACGCCATCCAGCCGATCGCGCCCCCCATGGCGTAGAAGAACTTCTGGCCCTCTTCCGAGTTGGCGAAGTCGATGAACTTTTGCAGCGTGTCCTCGACCATCGGGATGAACGGAGAGTCCTTCAGCCCGCCCGCCAACGACCTGATGATGTTCAGGAGCGCGCCGCCGAGCTTGACCGCCCAGCCCACGACGTCCTTGATCACTCCGACCGCGCCCGACATCCAGTCCTTGAGCTGACCAGAGGCCTTCATGTCGTGAATCCAGTCAGCGAACGACTGAGCCGCGTCCTCGACCGCCGGCACGACGTCTTCCTTCAGGACCTCGGTGCCCACGTCAGAGAGGTCGAGGAACGCGCTGATCAGGGGCTTCATGACGTCACCGATGCCCGCGACGATGTCCTTCGTGTTCTCGAGGACCCGGTTCACCGCGCCGGCGCTACCCGGGTCGTCGAGCAGGTCGACGATCTCCCCGGCCGCGGTGTTCGCGGCGTCGGCGATATCTACGAGCTTGGTGCGCAGGATCGGCAGGTAGATGTTCGACAGCTTCTGCAGCTTCCCGTCGAGACCGTTGAACAGCGCGTCCTGCACCGAGTTCTTGACCTCGTCGAACGCCGGCTTCAGCGCCCACACCTCGTTGACGAAGGCCCGGGCCTTCGGCGAAAGCCCATCAAGCGCCTGCTGCACGGCCTGCTGGCTGGCCGACAGCTGGTTCATCGAGTCGGCGGCGTTCTCGTTCGCCTGGGCGACTGCGCGCTGCGCGTCCTCGATCGCGCGCTGGGACTGCAACGTCGACTGGGCAGCAGCGTCCTCGGCGTCGTTCACCGCGCGCTGTGCGTCGGCGACACGCTCCTGGTTCTGCAGCTGCTGGTACGCCTGGTTGTCCCGCGCGTCCGCCAGCTGCTGCTCGGCGCGCGCAACCGCGTCCGTAGCGCTGGCGACCTGATCGTTGGCCTTCACGCCCTCGGTCGCGTACGCCTTCTGCTGCTCTGCCAGGTCTGCGTTGCTGGCGGTGGTCTCGTCGACGCGGAGCTTCGCGCGCTGGTACGCGATCTGCAGCCGCTGCAGGTCGTCACCGGTCACGCCCTGCTTCTGGGCGTCGTTCAGCTCGGTCTGTGCGTCCTTGAGGTCGAGCACGGCCTCCTGCGCGTCGAGCGCGCCACCGCGGACTTGCAGGTTTAAATCCCGCTGGGCCTTCTCGGCGTCACGCAAGGCCTGCGCCAAGTCGTCGAGCGCGTCGTCCCGCGCGCGCTCGGCGTCGAGCACCTGCCGCTGCGCCTGAACCTCGGCGCGAGCCGCGTCCCGGACAGCGCGCTGTTCCTGCTCGCGCGCCTCAGCGACCCGTTCGCTGGACTGTTCCGCTGCGGTGGCGGCGTCCGCGCGCGCTCGGGCCAGGCCAGTCTCCGCCGTCTGGACTGATTCGGCGGCCGCGCGCTGCCGCTTCGCGCTGTCTTCGGCGTCCTTCCCAGCGGTGGTCTGCGCCTTGTTCATGGCGTCGATCGCGTCAGTCACGCCCATGGTGCCGAGCGCGAGCACACCCAGCGCGGCGCCACCGGCAGCGATGCCTCCGGGGATCAGGAACACGGCGCCCGCTGCGGTCACGGCGGCGTCGGCGAGGCCGATCAAGCTGGCTGCCGCGAGCGTGCCGGTCACGGCGATCACACCGACCGCGACTCCGGCAGCCACCAGAGACACGATCGGGCCGCCAGCAGCCTCGGCTGCGCCGGCGAGGTTGCCCAAGGCCGCGACACCCTGGCTGCCGCCCTTCGCGACAGAGCCGCCCATGTCCGACGCCGCCGAAGCCAGCGAGACGACGTCCTCGAGCACGCCGCCCACAGCCTTGCCTATCGACGTGAGCGTCTTGATCGCACCGCCGGCGTCCTGCGTGAACTGGTTGATGTTCCGGGCGTTGAAGAGATCGGTGTCACGGTCTGACTTGTTGCCGCGCGCGCCGAGCAGTTTCGCTTCGGCGTTGCGCACGTCGTTGATCGCTGCGGCGGCAACGCGGCGCGCCTGCGACACACGGAGCTCGTCCTGCGCCACCTTCGACGCCGATGCCGACGTCTTCTCCCTGACCTCGGTCAGGGCCGTCTCGGCGACACTCACCCGAGCCGAGGCGTTCTCAGCGGCTGTCTTGGCTGCACCAAGCCGCCGCTCCGCCGCCTCAACCTGCGAGGTAGTCGACGAGGAGTTCGCCCGGACCTGCGCGAGCCGCTGCTCGGACGTCTCGACCAGCACCGCCGCAGCTGAAGACCTCTGCTTCGCCTCCGCGACGCGCTGCTCAGCAGCGGCGACCTGGCTCGCGCGGTTCGGCGCGCCGGCCCGCGTTTCGGCCAGCTGCTTCTCGGCGATGTCGACCTTTTTGGCCGCGTCCTCTGACTGTGCCCGCGCGTTCGTCAGGCCCTCTTCGGCCGCCTTGATGTCGGCCGCGGCCTTCGCGACCGCGGCTTCGGCGTTGCGGACCTTGACGTCCACGTTGATCGTCGGCGACTGGCGGGACAGTTGGTTAATGTTGCGCAGGGCGCGCGTGGTGTCGGCATCAACCTGGACTGTCGGGTTTACGCCCTTCAGCTCCGCCGCGAGTTTCTGGTGAAACCCCTTCAGGGACGGGAGGACGTCGAGCGTTGCGGTGCCCGCCGTGTACGTCGCCATCGAGGATCACCGCCTGTCCCTCGTGTTCGCGCAGCGTGCGTTCCCACTGCTCCTGGCTGACGAACTTGATCGCGGCCTCCAGCGCAAGGAAGGCCTTGCGGGTGTTCCGCGCGACGAACGCCTCGTGCGCGGTGACGGCGCGCGGCAGCCGCTCGATCTGGGGCTTGCCAGGTCGTTTGGTGAGGTAGAAGTTGTTGACCTGCAGCAGTTCGACGATCGTCTTCAGCAGGGAAACGACGGTGGTTTCCTCGACCAGATCCGGCGGCGCGGCCGGCTCGTCCATCTCGTCGACATGCTGCTCGTAAAGCTCGACGTCGGCGAGCATCGAGGCCGCGAGGTGCGTGGTCTTGTGCCGTTGGAAGCCCTCGGCGAGGTTCAGGAGCGTCTCCCAGTGCTCCTCGCCGCGCTCGAACATACTCAATCGGTACGTGGTGAGCGTCGCGACGTCGTACTCGATCTCCGAGCCGTACCGGTCGAGTAGCCAAGCGAGCTTAGCTTTCCTCGATCTCGTGGTCGCGAAAGTGGTCGGTCACGTCGTCCAGGATCGCCCGCAGCTCCCGGTTCTTCATCTTGCCCAGCGTGGGCCACGCCCGCTTGTAGTCGTCGACCGACAGCAGCTGCTGGTACGTGAACTTCACGCTGTTCCGCGTCGCGAGCTCGTCGGCGTCGTCGGCGGTGAGGTCCCGCGGGTCGGCGAACGTGATCGGGCCGTTCTCCTCGTCGCCGATGTCGAGCAGGTACGGCTCGACGGTGCTCGCGGCCTTGAGGAACTCGCCGATCTTGCGCATGGTGCTCTCCTTAGTGTGTTCCGGGTGGGCCCAACGACAACGTGGGCTGGTGGGTGTTCCTCTCGACCGCGCCGCGGGAGGAACACCCAACGGCTCACGCCTCCGTCTGGCTCGTTTCCGTGCCGGTCGGCTCGCGGCCGGGCTTGGCGGTCTTCGCGCCAGCGCGCGGCTTCGGCGCCTCGACGCTCGAGGTGTCGGTGGTGACGGCCTCGCTGGGGGCGTCGGGACTCGGTGGCTGCTCGACCTCGGTCCAACCAGCGGCGCGCAGCCGTGCCGCCTCGCTGGGGCTGCCGACGACGAGAGGATTGCCCGTTTCGGGGCTCTTGAGTTCCTGCCTGAAGTTGTTGTCCGACATGGACGCTTCCCTTCGATGGGTCCCGGGTGGACAAGCCAGCCGGTGGGGCCGCCACCCGGAACGAAGACGGCCCACCGGCTGACGATCAGGCGCCGCCGGACTCGACGGTGTAGCCCATGTCCTCGGCGTACTTCAAGGCGCCGGGTCCGAAGATGAAGTTCGTGCCCAACGTGCCGGTCACGTCGTCGGGCACCGCGCCCATGGTGACCTGGCGGCTCGTCGGGTTGTCTCCGTTGGCCTGGACCAGGTCACCGGTCTCGCCGACGGACGTCTTGTGGTAGACGGTGGCGAGGTAGATGAGGTTGTCGCCGCTGAGGTCGGACACCAGCTCGCATACGCGCCAGTACATGATGTCCGGCCGGTCCGGGATCTCGTACTTCAGCTCGCCTTCCGTCGAAACCTCGGCGGCGTCCAGGTCGATGCCCTCGTAGAGCTCGCGCGCGACCTTTCGGTCCTCGATCATCGTGAACTGCAGCGACTTCTCGTCGCCGGTGATGTCCTGGCGCAGGAAGCTCGTCGAGCCCCAGCCGCGGATCTGCGACAGCGTCCGGTTCTGCGTCTTCGTGCTGCCGTCCTCGGACATCCAGCCCACCGAGTTGTAGGTGGTGGGCATCTCGATCTGCCCGCTCGCGGCGACGAGCGTGGTGATCAGCGGCGCCGTGGCGTACTTGCCGACGAGCACCGCGCCCTTGTTGCCCTTGCGGATGAGATGCGCCTTGCGCTCGGCGATGCTCTCGAACGTTGCGGGGGCCATGGTTCCTCCTGTACTTCCTGAGTTGGTCCCCGAGCCGGGGAGCTTCCTGCAGCGGGAGAGGTTCCGGCTCATCCCTCGATCTGGCGACGTTCACGCCGGCCGCCCTGACGCGGCTACTGAATGCGCGACACCACGAGCCACGTCGACGGAACCCACCGGGTGTCCTCGTCGCCGTAGGGCATCTGGGCGGGCGCGCCGGCTTCTTCGATGCTGTCGATGAAGCCGTACGTGGTCTCGACACCGACTGCGCCGACCAAGCGCTGCCGGATGTGGCCGTTCAGGGTCATCGACTCGGGCCTCGTCACCGCCCACGTCGAGACCTCGATGAGCGCGACGTCCTGCCAGCCCTGGGCGTTCGCGGCGCTGCCTGGGACCCGCTGCACACAGATGAACGGGTTCGGGATGTCTGTCGGCACCGCAGTTCCCGAGTCAGTGCCCAGGTCAGACAGCACATCGAGAATGGCCTTCTCGACGTCAATGAAGCCGGCCATCAGACCCGCTCGATCGCGCGCGTGAGAAACCTGGTGGGCTTCGTTCGCTTGTTCCCGAACTGCAGCGGCACCGCCGCGCCGCCGAAGGCCACCGTCACACGGACCCGGTCCTTTCGCCGGCCGCCCGTGCCGTGCAGCAGCCGTCCGGACGCCGCGGTCTCCCCGGTGTCTTTCCGCACGATCGCGCGGGCCTGCGCGAGTACGCGCCCCGCCGCGAGCGTCGTGACCCGACGGGCGTCCGGCCCCCGCAGGAACCGGCCCATCCCAACGTAGTTCGCCCTATACTGCATCGGCATCACCCCGTCACACGTCGAATGTGGACCTCACCGCCCGGGGTCCAACCGGTCAACGGACTGGACCACGGCGACGGCTTCCCATCGACGTTCCACACCGAGCCGTCGGGGAACCGGACCTTGTGCTGAGCGCTGATCACCGGGTTCCCGGGCGGCACGTACAGCACCGCCATCGTGTCGACCTGCGCCTTCCGGTCGTTGTCCTCCCGCGACGCCCGCTGCGACGCTGACGCGCTCGGTGCGAACGCGACACCGTCGATCACCGCGAACACCCGTTCGTTCGATAGGTCACCGTCGGAGTCCCGGTCGTACGCGAGGACCTCGATCCGGATCCCGTACGGCGCCATCAGCAGTCCTCACCCGAGTGACGACGGTTCCCGACCCACCAGTCCCGCGGGCCCGGCCGTCGCGTCGGGTGCCGCAGCGCGTCGTCTTGCAGCTGCAGGCTCACAGCGCCCTGCGGCAGCCCGAGCAGCTGCCGATCATCCGGATCGATGAACAACCGTCCCGACGCCACCTGGGCATTTCGCGTGTAGCTGTACGGGCCCGTGGTCTCCTGCTGCATCCCGCTCGGGTTCCGCAGCCACCGCATCACCATGTTGCAGAGCACGATCTTCACGTCCTGCGCGGTGGTTCGGTTGGCCGCGATCGCCGCGGCGATGTCGGCGAGCCCGATCCTGCGGAACCGGGCGGCGACGAGTGCCTCGGCGTCGTCGAGCTTCGTCGCCACCGTGCCCTCCAGGGCATCAGTGATCGTCTGCTCGTAGCGGTTCCGGACGTCAAGCAGGCTGGCCCACTCCGACACCGAAGGCCTCCCGCCTACTCGCTCTGCTTTGCCGTGGCGCGCTTCGGCGCACGGGCCGACTTCGGCTCGTCGTCGACGTTGGCCGTGCCACCGGTCACGCTCGCGACGGTGTGCGCGTCCGCGGGCTCGTCGTGCGGGAGTCGCCCGACGTAGCCGTGCTCCGGTCCGTCAAGCGGGTGCACGAACTTGTCGTCGGTCTCGGCCGGGGTGGTCTCGCTCTTCTCGTCGGCCATGGCCGCTTCTCCTTTCAGGCGCGGGAGATCGTGACGCGCACGATCCCGCCTGGGTCAGTGATGCCGGTCCCGACGTGGAGCGACCGCCACTGCAGCGTGTCGCCCTCCGCGACGTTGAGGTTCGCCGGCGTAGCCGAGAGGGTGATCGGCTTCTCGTCGTTGGCGGTGGCGTTCACGCCGGCACCGAACGACAGCGACGCGACGGTCGCCGTGCCGGAGCCGTCCTGGCCCTTGTTCACCAGCGACACCGTCCGGTTGTTCGTGGCCGCACCCGCGACCGCGGACTCGGGCACGTACTCGACCTTCGTCACCTTGCCGGCGAACGGCACCTGGGCGAGGACGCTGTCCTCGTCGTTCGCGGCCGTGGAGACGGCTGGCACGTCCTGTTCGATGGTGCGAACGAGCGGAGCAGTCATCACGGCACCTCAGAACTTCAGCGCGGCGACCGGGTAGCGGGTCGCTTCGTCGGGGTTGTCGTTGTTGATCGTGTTCGCGACCTGCCAGCCGACCCGGAACTTCAGCCGGTAGGCGATCATGTCCTGCTGGGGCAGGTTGTAGACGATCGCGCCGGTGTTGTCCTGGATCACGGCCTCGGTCAGGAGCTTCATCTCGATGTCCTGGCGGACACCGACGACGAACTGGTCCCACTGGCCCGCGAAGAGCCGCACGTTCGTGCCCGCGCCCCCGTTCGCTGCCCACATGCCGCGCATCGGGTAGGAGATCGGGACGCCGTCGAGCTCCTTGAGGTCGGCGGAGAGCCGGCCCGGGTCGTTCTTGCGGCCCTGGGTGTCGCGGGCTGCGCGGAACTTGCGGCGAGCGCTGCGGGCGGCAACGTAGCCGTCGACGTCGTAGCCGTCCTCTTCGACGTCGCCGATCAGGTTGTCGATGTCGCCGAAGTAGCCCCCGGCCGCGGCATTCGCGGTGCCCTCGGTGACGACATTCCCGGCCGCGGTGGCGGCGTCAAGGACGTTCGTCGGGAACGAGGACGGCGCGTTGATCCCGAAGAACACCGCGGAGTCGAGGGTCATGCCGATGGCCTCGCGAATCAGGGGCTCCGCCGAGTCCCACACGTCGCCGTCGATGTCGTCGGCGACGTTCTCCGGCACCGGGAGGATCGTCGCGATCTCCTCGATGTGCAGGAACTTGTTGTCCCACGCCATCTTCGTGGTCTGCTTGAGGCCGGTGTCCCCGGCAACCCAGTAGGCCACGGGAAGGGCGCTGATGATCGGGAACCGGACGGCGTCGCGCGCGACCGGGATCCGGCGGAACATCGCCAGCGTCGCCGAGTCCTGGGTCAGCTTGCCCAGCATCGCCTTCGAGACTTCTTCGGGCATCAGCGCCTGGGCGTCGGCGCGCGTGGTGGCGTTGTTGTACGGCACGGTCTACCTCCATTGATCTGTGCTCAGCGGTCCGGCCGTGCCGCTGGCGGTCGATTTACCTGCGGTTACGCGCCATATGGCGCATGAAGTCGGCCATCGTCTGCGGCTGCTCGCCGCTCCCGTTCTGGCCCTGGTCCGGGTCGAAAGTGGCCCGGCCGGCGACGCGCGCGAGCCCGTTCGCGAACTTCGCGATCGCCTCTTCGTCCGGCTCGCCGTCCTTGAGCAGCTTCTTCTTCGGGTCGATGCCGTCGAGGACTTCCTCGACGTCCTTCTTCGGGATCCCGCGCTCCGCGAGCAGCGTCTGGACCGCCGACATCGCGAGCCGCCCGTTCCGCTCAACGTCCCTGACGTCGCGGTCGGACAAGCTCTTGCGGAGCTCGTTGAGCTGCTCCTGCAGCGGTTTCGTCGCGCTGTCCTTCGCCGCGGCGAGGTCGGCGTCGAACTTCTCCTTCGCGCGACCGAGCCGGTCGGCGATGATCCGGTCGACGTCGGCCTGGGTGAAGGCCTTGTCGGAGCCCTGCGTCCCCGAGCCGCTGCCTGTGCCCGCCGAAGCGCTACCCGCGCCACCGGTTCCCTGGTTCTTCCCGTCGCCGCCCTGGTTCTGGGCGCCGCCGTCGTTGTTCTGCTGGCCCTGGCCGCCGTTGCCGGCGCCGTTGTCGTCAGACATGGTTGTGCTCCGTAAGCCCGTCGGCATGACCGTCCTTGAGCGCGGACGTGGCGCTGACCCGCAGTTCGCGGGGGTCTAGAGATCACCCTCAGAGGTGAAGTGGTCGAGCGGCCGCGCGAGCATCGGCCCGAGTTCGCCGTGCTCGTGGGTCATCTCGACGATGATCTTTCGGTAGTCCGGCGCGCGGCCGCCCCGGTCCGCCGCGCCGGTCAGCTGGTGCACCGCGTTGTGGACTTTCTCCAGCAGCTCCGGCTCGATCACCTGGCCCGGGTCCTTGCCGTAGATCGGTTCGACCCGGCAGTCGCAGGCCGGATGGATCGGGTTCAGCGTCTCGACGTGGTACCGCTGCGTCGACGCGACGATGCACATCGCGCAGTTTTCTTCGCCCACCAGGACACGCCGCCACGATCGCGGCTGTGCAGCCGGCGGCAGCTCGCGCATCGCCGCGCGCGAGGCCTCGGCGTACGTCTGCTGCATGTCCAGCTCGGCGATCTCCCGCAGCCGTGTCTCGCCGAGGTCGACCGCCGTCGTCAGCGGCCGCCCTTTCGACAGCGCGGTGTAGATCTCCACGAACGGCCGCCCGTACACCTGCAGCGTGTCGACGCCGCGGCGCAGGTCCTTCGACGCGTCATCCGGAATCCCGGGCGGGGCGATCACGCGTCCGAGCGCGGCCGATGCCTGGGACGCCACGTAGGACGCCGTCATGACCGCCAGCTGCCGCTGCGCGCCCTCGACAAGCGGGAGCGCGTGGTGCAGGAACACGTCGCGGTCCGTCGCGCGCCACGAACCCAGCTGGCGAAACAGCGTGACGAGCATCTGCACCAGGTGGCCGCTGAGCGCCCGCCGCAGCGCGGAGAACTGCTCCGGCGTCACGCCGCCGCCGGTCCTCGCCCAGCGGCCTGGGTCGCCGGCTCAGCGGCCGCGTCGGCGGGAGGCCGCTGAGCGTTCAGCAGCGCCTGCTGGATCGCCTGCTGCATCTGCTGCTGCGCGAGCTCGGAACGAAGCTGCGACACTCGCTGCGGCGACCAGCCGACCTCCTCCATCACCATCGGCAGCGGCACGCCGGAGCCGGACATCTTCGAGATGAAGTCGGCGACCTGGGCCATGTTGAAGTTCTCCGGGCGTTCCCAGACGGCTTCGCTTTGGGAAAGGTCCCGGTCGAGCCCGGCGATGTCGGCCATGCCCTGAAGCAGGTCCTCGACGTTCTCCGTCCACTGCGCCTCGAGCTGCTTGATCGCCTGCACGTGGCCGGCGTCGAGCGCTGCGACCGCGTCCGCCCCGATATTGATCATGTCGCCGGGCAGGTAGTAGACGGGCGTCAGCGTCTGCATCGCGAACGCGCGCATGTCCGATTCCGCCGCGCGCAGGATGTTCGCCGTGTCCGTCTGCGCGAAGTCGAAGAACCGCGGCTCCGGGCCGCCGTCCTCGCTGGGCGGTACCGTCCACAGGTACTGGGCGCCGGGGTTGAACGGGGACACCGGCAGGCCCGTGTCGGGGTCAGTGTCCGCGGTGTAGTTCGTCAGGCCGCGCTGGCGGAACGCCGCGTACCGCTCGGCGGTGAGCCGGTTCAGGACCGTCAGGTTCAGCCTGTCCTGTGTGTCCAGGCCGACGTCGAACGAAGCGGCCGGCTCCTCGTCCTCGTCGCCGTCCCCGTTCAGGAACTCCCACACCGGCACGTACGGCAGCGACCGCGCCGGCTCGGGGTCCCGCAGCTCCCAGGAGCTCGGTTTGAACGACAGCGCGGACGTGACGCCCGAGCGGGTCAGGTTCTTCGACTGCCAGCGGTACCGAAGACCAGGAAGGTAGAGCGTCGCGTACCAGCGGCGGGCGATCGAGTCGTGCCAGAGCCGCAGCGCCGCGAGCCGCACCGAGCGGTCGCCCGGATCCGTCTCCACGATCACGGTCTCGGGACCCTCGATCGTCACCCGCGGCACGGACGCTTTTCGGGGATCGACGCCGAGGATCGCGTACGAGGTCGAGCGCGAGTACGTCTTGCGCCACAGGCCGAATTGCCGCGCGTCCAGCCTCGCGTGCTGCCACAGCTGCCACACCGGGTCGATCTCGCGGCTGTTGAACAGCGGGTCCCGGAACCCGATCACCTGCGTGCGGTGCACCCGGCTTTCGGCGCACAGCAGGCACAGGTTCAGCCGCGCCTTCTTCTGGAAGCGCCGGTACGCCTCGGCGTGCTGCGACGGGCCTGACGGCAGGTCCTGGTCGCCTCGGTAGTACCGGCGCCAGTAGTCGACCTGCGGCCGCCGGTCCTTCAGCTTCTTCCCGAGGCGGGCCAACCACTCGAACGGGGTCAGATCGGAGGCTTCCGCCACGGACGCCTCCCTCAGAATCCCTGCGCGCGACGACGCGTCCGTTCCTTCGCCAACCCCATTGCGACCGCGTCACCCCGGCACTCGTAGGCGAGCGTCGCCGCCATCGCCGCGTCGATCTTCCGCGAGCTCTTCGGGTACTCCTTGCGGATCTCCACGCCGGCGCGGCCGGAGTCCTTCCGCTTCGCGTTCAACACGTGCGTTGTGAGCACGCTCGACCCGTCGTGCGACATCGAGCCGTCCATGATCGCGTCGTGCAGCCGCTTCAGCGCCGCCACGATCGCCGTAGGCCGGTTCGTCCACCACTCCAGCGGCCGCGCCTTCGTCGCCTTCACCCGCATCCGCGCGCCGAAATCCGTCGTCCAGGTGTCGATGTAGTCCTGCCAGTGCGCCGGGTCGCAGTACATCCCGACGACCTTGTAGCGCGCCATCGCCGCCCGAACCACGCCGTCGACCTCGACCCGGTCGACCTGCCAGTCCTTCCCGGCCGGCCCCTCCGGTTTCTCCCAGCAGTCGATCAGGAACAAGTGCCCGTCCGAGACGCGGCAGCCGACCAACGCCGTCGAGTCCTCCCGGACCGAGCCGTCGAACCCGAGCGTGATCCGCTCGCCGTCGGCCACGACCTTCGCCGCATCCGCCCGAGCCGCCCAGATCTGCGCCTTCACCCAGGAGTCCGCGGTCGACGTACGCGCGTTCAGGAAGTACCGGCGCGAGTCGTCCGCTTCTTTGCGGGTGTCGTAGAACTCGTCAACGATCGCGTCGACGTCGTTCCACTCGATCGCCTCGCCGAAGGCCTCGAGGATCGCCGCGCGGAGCTGCTCCTCGCGCGACAGGTCCTCGCACTCGCCCCACCGGTGGTCGTACAGCAGCCGGTGCCGTAGCCGCTTGTACTTCGGCGTGCCGTCGGGGTTCTTCTTCGCCAGCTGCTCGGCGAGCTCGTACGTCTTCTCGGCGACCGAGTCCTCGCCCGGCGCGAACATCGTCGTGGTCTCGAGGAACCAGGTCTCGGCGATCTTCTTGCGCTTGCGCAGGTTCCGCGTCACCGTCGCGTACATGCGCCGCAGGTCGGGCGTCGTGTACAGGTGCGTCTCGTCGAAGCAGACGAACGTTTCCTTGCCGCCGTCTTTCGACGCAGCCGACGCCGTTGACGGGGTGATCTCGCCGCCGCCCGGAAGTAGCACTCGCGAGGCGTGGGCGTCAACCCCAGGGGCGTGCGCGAGCGGTGCGTCCTCGTCGGTGAGGTTGAAGAAGATCGTGTCGTAGACGTTCCCGGTCTGGCCCTCTTCCGTGGCCATGATCCGGATGTACGGCGTCTGCACCGGCCGGCCCATCGGCTCGCCGGGCGCGTAAACGTAGCGGAATCCGAGCCCCCACGGGTCCTCATACACCTCGCCACCGACAGCGAACCCGTCGAACCGGCACGGCCCCAGCGCCTCGAACAGTCCGAACCGCGCGCCCAAGCCCGACTTGTCGCAACCCTTTGGCCGCGACAGGAACGCCGAGTCGTAGATCCGGCGCCCAGCCGCGTCCAGCGCGTACGAGTCGACGATGAAGCCCGTGTACTCGTCGCCGTGCCGAACCAGCTGGCCCTGGACGTCGCCAGGGCCGTGGACGACGAAGAACTCCATCCACGCGACGGCCAGCCAGCCCAGAGACCGGTTCCGGTCGTGCTCTGGGGCCCGCGCCAACGTGCGCGGCATGATCAGCTCGTCAAACGCTCACGCCGCGACGAGATCGACGTCACCGAGGCAGCCTCGCTCGGCGCGGCCGCCGCCGGCTTCGTCGACGACGACTTCGAAGGCTCCTCGATCGTCAGCTTCAGCCGCAGCCGGTCCTCAAGCGTCGCCCCGAACTTCGCCACCCGCAGCCGCAACTCCGCCGCGAGGTCCGTGCGCCCGTCAGCCCACAGCTTGTGGTGCAGCACCGCCGTCTCCAGCAGAAACTGCCAGTCCGTCTCCAGCATCCGCTGCGCCTGCGGCGACCGCCGCCACGTGTCCCACCACTTCGCGGTCATCTCATGCCAAGGCACGGCGTCCGGCAGCACGCCCTTCGGCAGCTGCGGGCCACGGACCCGCTTGTCCGTCGTCAACCGCGTCTGCTCCCCAGCGCGCCGAGCCGCGTCACGCGGACGCGACCGCGTCTCCTTCGGCGCAAAACCCTTACCGGCCACGATTCGCACCCCCCTGCACGCGATTCAGCGACGTTGGAAGAACAAGATCCACAACTTCCCCAGAGTCGCGCGCACCGCGAGGCCCAGCATTTCCCAGTAGGGGTGGGGCCCCGGGTGGGGGAGACCCCGCCCGGAGTGATCGACTCGGGTTTGTCAACCGCCGGAGAGGGTCAATCTTCGGCGAGTCCTGGATGCTGTTCGGCGGGCCTGCCGCGGCGGTGTTGCCAGCGTGCGTCGTTGCCTTCGGCGCTGCTCTTGGCGCGGTGGCAGTAGGGCGGTACGTGGGTGTGGATGGGCGCGAGGTTACGCAGGTCGTGGTCGTCGCCTTGTTCGATGTGGTCGACCTGGTCTGCGCCTGCTTGGCCGCACACGTGGCAGATGCCGTGGTCGCGGACCATGACGGTGGCCACCCTGGTGCCCCAGTCGGGTGGCAGGCGGGCTGCTCTGGTGGAGCCCGCCCAGTTGCCTGGCATCAGGCCCTTGTGCGGCGCACAGCGCTGGCCATGTACGTGATCGATACGACGAGGGCGAGGCCGGCGAGCAGGGAGAAGGGCTGCCATCCAGTCCAGTCCTTCAGCGTGATCAGGGTGTGATCGGCGATCAGCCAGGCCACGCCGTAGGCGAGGTGACGGTCGAGGGTCAGCGTTTCCCTGGTGTCGTCCATCAGGCTTCGCGGTCGCCAGCGCGGCGGAGGATCTCGGCGGCGAGGAGGCGGGCGTCGTCCTGGCTGAGGAGGATCACGGCGTGCGGGGATCCTTCGGTGTAGCGCGTGTGGATGCCGACGAGGTCGTCGTGCTCGATCACTCCGACGAAGGCGCCGCGCATCTTGGCGTCGGGGAACATCGTCTCGGTGTGGCCGCCGCTGGTGGGTACGGGCGTGCGGTAGGCCGGCGGTTCGTGGGCGGTAGGCGCGGTCATGGTGGTTCCTCCCGGTGATCGTGGATCGGCCAGGTGTGCGCGTGGGCCTACTCGGCGGGGTGGACGGTGAGGTGCATGTCCGTGGGGTTGTGCTCGTCGTAGTCGACGACGAGCTTTTTGTCGCCGTGGGCGTAGACGGCTTGTGCCTGGGTGGGCTTGGGTGCCAGTTCGGCGACGGCGAGGGAGGCGCCGGCGGTGCTGGTGACGCGGGCGGCCCAGGTGTCGGGGGTGGCGACGTGCTCGGTCCAGTCCACGTGCGCGGCGGCGGCGATCTGGAGGAGGATCTGCTCGGCTTCGTCGCGGGTGTCGACGTCCTGGGCGGTGAGCTGGTCGTCGGCGCGTCTGGTGGTGAGCGTGTACTTCGCCATGGCGGCTCCCGGCGTGCGTTGGAAGCCCCGTTCCCCCAGGGGCGGTTGGGCATAGCTCTGCCCCGCGTTAGCGTTGCATAGGTCTTGATCTGCGGCAATCACCGGTCGGTCACGATGTCCGGCGTGTCGGCTCAGAGTGACGACTAGAACACCTGTTCGACAATCCGTCGTTACCGCGCGATACTTCGGTCATGTCCGACGAGTCATCTGCGGGCCGCCTCGGCATGCCTCTGCGCGCCGACGTGCGGCACGAGTACTGCCTGAACGGACACAGGCTCGACATCGCCGGGCGGAACTCCTCGTTCAACCCCGACCTGTGGTTGGCCACCGGCTCGTGCAACCTGTGCCAAGAGCTGCGCCTGCCGCGGTCGAGCTGGGGATCGGTTGGACTGAGGTTCGCGCACGAGGAACCGCTGGGGCGGCACTACCTGAGCCTCGTCGCGCACCCACCCCAGATCCGGTCTGGGGTGGGGCAGATCGTGATGGAGCTGCACGGCAAACCCCTCGGCGACCTCGACGTGCGCATGTGTGCGGTCGACCAGCGCGGAGTGATCGAACAGGTCCGGGTTGACGAGGACTGTCGGCGACACGGCGTGGGTACGGTGCTGGTGACCGCGGCACTATCGCGCGGGCAGGGCTACGCGTGGTCGACCACCGCACTGGAAAACACGACGGCTGCGCGCGCGTTCTGGGCGTCGTACCGCCCCAGCGTGCCGCTGCAGCTCGGCGAGCCGGCCTACTGCTCCCACATGCGAGAAGCTGACGGAGAGTACGTCTAAGCCCCTCTTCGTTCAGCCTCAAAGGGGACCGTCAGAAGTCGGCTCTAACGCGAACGACGGACAGGCGATGCCGGAATCGGCCAAGTTCGAACGCGCGGTCGGCGCGCGCCTCGACGACCACGCCAGGCTCGACAGGCCAGAACGTGAAGTCCTCACCTCCGTGAAGGCCGGCTATCAGACCGGACACCCGTTGGGGACCGCCCTTGGCGAGCCGTAGTCTCCCGGCGAGGGACACGAGCGCTGGTCGCGACAGCGTCGTCGACAGCCCCACCGCGCGCACCCGCCCACGCCGGTCCGCCTGGCCAAGTACGAGCGCCGTCGGCCGTGACGGGCTGCCCGTCACGCCGAGCACCAAGGCGTCGACCACGTCGAAGTAGCGCACCTTCAACCATCCGGCGCGACCACCGCGCAGGGGGTACCGGCTGCCGAGCGGTTTCGCGACCGCCCCCTCGACGCCCACCGCGGCCTGGTCCGCGCCGATCCACGCGCGCCCCACCTCGACGTCGAGCGTGGACGGCATCAACTGCACACCGGTGACGCCTGCACCGATCATCTCGACGAGGCGTTCCCGCCGCCGGGACAGTGGCCACTGCCGCAGGTCACGACCTCGAGCGCCAAGCAGGTCGAACGCCATGAACACGAGGACGACGCCCTCCGCGCGGCGCCGGGCCGGGCCGTAGCTGAGAGCCGCGAAGTCCAGCCGGCCAGCTCGGTAGGCGCATAGCTCGCCATCAAGCACCACCCGGCCGAGCGCGGCCGCCGACTCCAGCACGGCCGGGAAGCGCTCGGCGAGGTCGCTGCCGGCGCGAGACTGGAGCACTCCGCTGGGCACGTGCACCGCCGCCCGCCAGCCGTCGAGCTTGGGGGAATACTCGTACGGGCCGGTGGGCAGCGCCGTGGCCGGCTCGGCAACGGCGAGCCGTATCGGGAGGTCCGGCACGGGCACGTGTCCATCGTGGACCTCGCTGACCTGCGGCGCAGCCATATAGACGCATGATTACTCGGTTCGCTGAAGTCGTACACGTTCGGCTGCGTCGTTCACGAGCGGAATCAATATCGCTGTTGTGCCAGTATTGGCAGTATCGGTAAGCTCCCAATATGGATCTTAAGGCGCTAGGAGACCGCATCCGTCGGGCCCGCAAGGACAGAGGATTCACCCAACAGAAACTCGCCACGGCGGTTGGCGCGTCGCAGGTGGCAGTGTCCGAATGGGAGCGAGGGGTGACGTTCCCCTCCAAGTTCAAGGAACTAGGCCATGTGCTCGGTCTCGACGTGGACGAGATCTATGCGGTGGCACGAAGCGAAGACCCGGTGGTCCAGGCGATCACGCGGCAGTCGAAGTTGCCAAAGGAACAGCGCGAGGCGCTGATCACCATCTATGCAGCGATGCTTCCAGAGTGACTCATTCATCCACGGCTGTGCTCCCTGGATTCGAGGTAGGCGAGGACTTCGCGCGGGCTGTAGCCGCCGGGGCCGCGGGTGATGTGGCCGCGGTGGACCCAGGAGCGGAGGGTGGCGCCGGTGATCCGGTACCGGTCGTCGCCGGTGCGGGCCGCTTCCTGGTTGAGGAGCAAGAGCAGGGGGGCCGCCGGGTAGCCGCCCACCAGCCGTATTATATGAGCGGG